>DXJA01000433.1 GCA_019056875.1 Candidatus Jordarchaeum madagascarense | reverse complement strand
TATTTTTAAACCATTTATTAATATATATGACTGACAAAGAAGTGGTTAAATAATAAATCAAACCAAATCCTTCAGAAGGTTTTTTATATTGATATAAAAAATAAGTGATTTGAGTATCATTTTGAATGAATTTATGGAGTTTAATGGAGTTTAAAGATTATTTGAAGGTTATGGGTATGCGTGATGTTGCTATTATTGGTTGTGGTATGACACGTTTTGGCCAACTGGAGGACAAGTCCCTTACAGATCTTATGATGGAGTCTTCTCTGAAAGCTATTTCTGATGCTAATGCTTCGGAGACAGATTTTGATAGGGTTTATGTGGGCAACATGTTTTCTGGCGAATTTAATAACTTGGCTGGAATTGCGAGTGTTCTTGTGGATAGAATTAACCTGTTACCGGCAGCCGCAGATAAGATTGAAAATGGTCCGGCAAGTGGGGGTTCAGCGATAAAGGAAGGTTTTCAGGCTGTTGCGTCGGGTGTTTCGGACATGGTACTAGTTACTGGCGTTGAGAAAATGACTTCCGTACCCACCTCACGGACAGGCTCCGTCATTGCGACCCTAACCCACCCCACAGCAGAATACAAGTATGGTGCCACATTACCCTCCATGGGAGGACTTCTAGCCCAATTGTATCTAAAAAAGTATAATGTGAAACGGGAGTTACTGTCTCTTGTGGCGGTTAAGAATCACAAGAATGGTGTTAACAACCCGTACGCTCATTTCCAGAAGGAAATAACCTTGGAAAAGGCGTTGACATCACCAATTATTGCGGATCCTCTTCGCCTATTCGATTGTTCTCCGATAAGCGATGGTGCGGCTTCCCTGGTGCTCTGCCCAGCAGAGGAAGCGAAAAAATACAATGATACGCCGATACTGATTAAGGGATTTGGGCAGGCTACAGATGTTCAAATTGTTGCTGAGCGAGATGACCCAACGGTATTGGAAGCTTTGAGGATAGCTGCAGACAAGGCTTATAAAATGGCGAAACTGAAACCTGAAAACATTGATTTTGCAGAGTTGCATGACGCCTTCACCATATTGGAGATAGTTCAGTCAGAGGATGCCGGGTTCTTCAAGAAGAGTGAAGGAGCAAAGGCGGTGGAAGAGGGCAAAACCGGGATTGATGGAGAACTGCCCATAAACCCCAGCGGAGGACTAAAAGCAAGGGGCCATCCTCTGGGTGCTACCGGTGTGGCTCAGGCGGTTGAAATCACATGGCAGTTAAGAGGAGAAGCCGGAAAACGCCAAGTGCCCAAAGCGGAAACAGCCTTATCAGTTAATTTTGGGGGATTCGGTAACAATATTCTGGTGCATATTTTCCAAAGATGAATTACTAGGCATCGTTTTAGAGGGCTCTAAAAAATTCATTATTTTTTTGTGAATAGTTGGGATGCTACACGTTTCCGTATTTCTTCTATTATGAAAATGCTACTGCTTACCAGAACTACTATGAGCCAATGGTAGGGATCCAGTGGAACGATTTGGAACAATTCTTGGAAAAATGGAACATATATAATAGAGAAATTCAGAATAATTGAGATTGCTAATCCCAAAGCAAAATACTTTTGATAATAATCCGATTTTAAATATGCTATACTCCCTGGACCTTATGTTCAGGGCATTGAAAAGCTGGAAGAAAATAAGAGTGGTGAAAGCCATGGTTCGAGGCTCCTTGTAACCCTCAAAAATCACCCCAAATCCCGAGGAGTGCATAAAGAAATAGTATACAGCCATGGTTCCCACAATCATAATCGCCGCAAAATAGATAATTTGGTAGACCACTCTCCGGGAAACAATTCTCTCTTTGGGAGATCTCGGAGGATCCTTAAGAACATCCCGATACCGCGGCTCAATTGCCAAAGTCTTATCGCAGATACCATCTGTAACCAGATTAATCCATAAAATCTGGAGAGGCGAGAAAGGAATCGGAAACCCAAAAATGAGAGAAGAAAAAAGAACCAAGCCACCCGCAATACTTGTTGTTATGAGGTAAAGAATCACCCTTCTCAAATTATTAAAAGAAGTACGCCCCTCCTCAACAGCCCCCACAATAGAGGCAAAATTGTCATCAGCCAGAACCATATTCGAGGTCTCCTTGGCAATTTGAGTACCCGTAATACCCATGGCAACACCAATATCCGCCTCCTTAATAGCTGGAGCATCATTTATGCCGTCACCGGTCATAGCGACTATGTGCCCTTTTTTTCTTAGTGTTTTTACGATTCGCAGTTTGTGGCGGGGTTCGTTTCGGGCGAAAACTTTTACGGATTCCACTATTTTTTTGAATTCCTCCTCGGGGATTGTGTCGAGTTCTTTTCCTTCCAGGATGAGGTCTTTTTTGGTCATTATTCCCACCTCTTCCGCTATGGCTCTGGCGGTTTCGCGGTGGTCACCGGTGATCATTACCACTTTTATTCCGGCGCTTTTGCATTTTGCTACGGCTTCTATGGCTTCTTTTCTTGGAGGATCAACCATGCCCACTAGTCCTAGGAATACTAGGTCTTTGCCGCAGTCTTCCCGGGCTAAACGGTATTTTGAGGTTCCCACCACTCGGTAGGAGATTCCTAGTACCCTGTATCCGCGGGATGCAAATTCGTGACCGATTTCTAGTACCTGTTTTTGAAGTTCTTTGGTTATATTCATTACTTTATCTTTTATGTAAATCTCGTTGCTGAGGTTTATCATGCGCTCCGGGGAACCCTTGGCATATACGTATTTTTCATCATCGGTGAAGTCGTGTACTGTCGCCATGCAGGCTAGTTCGGATTCAAAGGGGATTTCATCTATACGGGGAGTTTCCTCCTCTTCCTTCTTTTTGTCTATTCCGCCTTTAGCCGCTGCTACAACTAGTGCTCCCTCGGTGGGGTCTCCCAAGATTGAGTATCTTCCATTCTCTGAGACCAGGTGGGCGTCGTTACACAGTGCCATGGCTTTGAGAAATAATTTGAGGTGGGGGTTATCCTCGGGGTTTATTATGGCTCCGTTTTTTCTGAAGTCGCCTGTGGGTGTGTATCCTTCTCCGGTTACCTCTATGGTTTCACCGTTTAGGTAGATGGTGCGCACGGTCATCTGGTTCTTGGTGAGGGTTCCGGTTTTGTCGGTGCATATCACAGTGGCGGAGCCCAGAGTTTCCACAGCCTGTAGGTTGCGTATGATGGCGTTCCTCTTGGCCATTATTCTAACGCTGATTACCAGAACTATGGTAATGACTGCTATGAGTCCCTCGGGAATGAAGTGGATGACCGAGGCTAGTGCTAAGAGGAGAATTTCGGAGCTGGGTATGCTTCTAATATAGGCCAGGATTGCTTGGATGCCTGCAAATATGAATGCAATAATTGCGAGGTTGATGGCTAAACGTGATATTTTTTTCTGAAGCGGGGTTTTCTCTTCGCCTGCTTCGGTGATTTGTCTAGTAATTTTCCCTATTTCGGTTTTCATTCCTATGGCCACGACGATTCCAGAACCTCTTCCACCAGTTATGCTGGTTCCGGAGTAGACCATATTTAGTCGGTCTACCAGAGGAGTGTCTTCGGGCAATTCCGCGGTGATCTTTTCTTCGGAACCAGATTCACCGGTAAGTATGGATTCTAAAGCCCGTAATCTTACCGAGGAGTAGAGACGAATGTCTGCAGGAACCAGGTCTCCAGTATTAAGAATCACTATGTCCCCGGGTACCAGTTCATCGGTTTTGATCTCTTGTTCTTTCCCGTCTCTTACCACTATTGTTTTTGGTGCTGATAATTCTTTAAGAGCTTCAAGAGCCTTCTCGGAGCGGTACTCCTGAATAAATCCCAGAGTGGCATTTATGAAGAGTATCAGAAGGATTATCATAGCATCCAGAGGGTCTCCTATGGCAAATGAGATTACCACGGCTAAAATGAGAATGTAGTTTAGAGCGTTTCGGAACTGTGCTAAAAAGAGTTTGAGAGGAGATAGTTTTCTCACTTCTTCGATTTTGTTTGGTCCATATGTTTCCTGGCGTCTTAGAACCTCTTCTTTGTTTATGCCTTTGGGGCTAGTTTCCAGAAGCTTCATGACTTCCTCTGTGGGCATGCTGTGCCAGTTTTTAATCTCGATTATAGGATTGCCCTCCTTTAAAAAGAATCAAAAATTGAGTGAAACGAGTCGAAAATTTACTCATATTTTCTTCGCTATTTAGAAGGAAAGTAGAGCGTGCAAATTATAAATTTTTCTAAAATAAACGAAACGCTTATGAACTAGTTTAATTAATTCTACTCGGCTTTATCATTAGCAAATTTTATGGGTGATAGTGTATGGCGAAAATACTTGAAGGAAAGGTCGTAATAGTAACCGGTGCGGGAAGAGGTTTAGGAAGAGAAGAAGTTTTACTTCTCGCAAAGCACGGCGCGAAAGTGATAGTAAATGATATGGGCGGAAGTCATGATGGAAAGGGTGAGTTCCATGGTCCTGCCGATGATGTGGTTAAAGAGATTAAGGAGATGGGTGGTGAAGCCGCTCCCAACTATGAGAGTGTTACCGACTTTGAGGGCGCAAAAAGGATTATAGATCAAGCTATAAACACCTTCGGAAAATTGGATATTCTGGTTAACAACGCTGGAATTCTCAGAGATAAGATGATTTTTAACATGGAAGAATCGGAATTCGACTATGTTATAGCGGTTCACCTAAAGGGAACCTTCAACTGCACTAGACACGCCACCAACTACTGGAGAGCAGAATCAAAAGCGGGAAAACCGGTCTCGGGAAGAATAATAAACACCACCTCCGACGCCGGATTACTTTATAATGTGGGTCAGAGTAACTATGGGGCGGCAAAAGCTGGAATAGTAGCATTCACACTCATTGTAGCCAAAGAGGTGGCAAGATACGGAGTGACAGCAAACGTGGTAGTGCCCGTAGCCAGAACACGTTTAACAACTGAAGCCACCCCGTCCTTAGCACCAATGATGGGAAAAAAGGAGGACTTCGAAAAGAGGTACGGATACGATGTTCTAGGACCAGAAGCGATGGCTCCTCTAGTTGTTTATTTAGCATCTGACGACGCCAAGGACATAACCGGCCAAGTGATAAGGGTAGTGGGTGGAAACCTGTGGTTAATGCATAGCTGGAAGTCCAGCGAACCGGTAAAACGTACCCCTAAAGGATTTTGGAATCCGGAAGAGATCGGTACCCCACTAAAAGAGCTAGTAGCAAAAGCGCCCCCAAGGGAAGAATTAGCAGGAATAATTATGGGTGCACTAAGTTAAGCCTTATCATTTTTCCTCCTTTTTTATTTTTGGAGACTCGCCGGTTCTGTGAACTTTTAATCGGCGAGATATTAGAAGAATAGCTAATTATATGTTAAGCTTGATTTTTGCGCTAACCATAACACATGTTTAATACTGTAGCATTTTTTCTAAACTTCTGATAAAGAATATATACTCTTTAGATTTATTGTTTCAATGCAAAAATTTAGGGATTCCTAAAAGGACACCTAAATTTGGTTGAGTGTTTTAAAAAAAGAAGGAGCAAGTTTGCATATACTTATCGCAGGATAGATAAAATGAAGTTTGTATATCACCTCAAAATGGAACCAAAGACAAATTTCTTGTATAGTTAGTAAGTTTCCTGAGAATGGATGATAGGATTAGAAGCAATGATTGGAGGTAAAATTATGGAAAAAACTGATGTATTGGTAATTGGTGGAAGCGCAGCAGGCATAGTTGCTGCAGTAACGGGGAAGTCTAACTACCCGGATAAAGACTTTTTGGTCGTGAGAAAAGAGAAACAGGTGGTTATTCCTTGTGGGATACCATACATTTTTGGATCTTTGGATAGCATTGAGAAGGACTTTATATCTGACGGGGCTTTGACTAATATGGGTGTAAAATTTAAAGTCGATGAAGTGGTTTCCATAGACCCGGAGAATAAGGTTTGTAAAACCGCTGACGGCACAGAGATTAGCTTTGAAAAACTTGTACTGGCACTCGGTTCTACTCCTACAGTTCCTAAGTGGCTTAAAGGAACGGATTTGGAGAATGTTTTTACAATACCCAAGGACAAGGACTATCTTGATGGTATGATAGCAAAACTTAAGGATTGCCAAAAAATTGTGACCGTCGGTGGAGGTTTCATAGGTGTCGAGGTGTCAGATGAGATAAATAAGCTCGGCAAAGAGGTAACCATCGTTGAGATACTGCCACAAATATTGGGTCTTGCCTTCGATGAAGAATTAGCAAATAGGGTCAAGGAAATACTTGAATCGAGAGGCTTAAAGATAAGAACCGGTGTCGGAATCAAAGAAGTATTAGGAGACGGAAAAGTTAACGGGGTTCTTCTAAACAATGGAGAAAAACTCGAAGCCGACGCAGTTATTCTCTCTATAGGTTATCTTCCAAATGTAGGACTCGCCAAAAAAGCAGGATTGAAAATCAACGAGAGAGAATTCATCAAGGTAGACGAGTACATGAGAACAGACAATCCGGATATCTTTGCGGTGGGAGACTGTGCCGAAAAGAGAGATTTCTTCACCAGAAAAGTGAGTGGTATCATGCTCGCTTCTACCGCCTGTGCTGAGGCTAGGATTGCGGGTTTGAATTTGTACAAACTCTGTGCAGTAAAAACATTTGGTGGAACGATCGCAATTTTTTCCACCGCTATCGGGGAAAACGGTTTCGGAGCAGCAGGACTAACCGAGAACCTCGCATCCAAGGAAGGATTCGATATCGTTACAGGAACCTTCGAAGGAGTTGATAAACATCCCGGAGCACTACCGGATACACATAAACAGATCGTGAAGCTGATTGTTGCCCGAGATTCTGGTGTGATACTCGGTGGAGAAGTTATAGGCGGACCGAGTGCAGGAGAAATAACAAATATCATTGGGTTTGCCATCCAAAACAAAATGACCTTAAATTCCATCTTGACCGCACAAATCGGAACACACCCGCTACTCACCGCACCACCAACCGCGTATCCTCTCATAAAGGCTGCCGAAGCTGTTGCAAAAAAGATTAACCATTGATAGATTTAATCGCTGTGTACCCTATCAGATAACACAAGATATGAGCTCTTAACCAGGAGTGCTTATGGGTGAGGCCTTTTTTAACCCACTACTTATAATGTGGCCTGCCCTCCTATCTTCTCTTTTTTTAAAGACCCATTAGCCATCTTACTTGATAGATTTTCTGTGAAATTTTTAACTACGACTTCTAGAAAAGCCATTTTCTAAGAAAGTCCAGTCCCTTAAGAATTATTCTTGCTAACATCAGTTTCATATATTCTGAGAAGCGAAAAGAAGATAAAAAAAGAAATGTATATGTAAAACCTTGCAAATGAACAGAAGCTTGCCACAGATATAGGCGCCGTACAGCCCACCAACACGCAGAATTCATAAACGGAAACTGAAGGGTAACACCCCGCTCACTGGTGATAGTAGACACAGAAAAATAAAGAAAAACAATTTGCTACTTCTACATGGAGAACACCTCCCACTCTTAAAACCCGAACATCTCACAGCATCCCAAATAATCAAACAAAAAGTAACATACCCAAAGTAGCAAGAAAAAAAGGAGAAAGGGGGGGAGCCCGATCCGCTTCTAGGTTCAACGCTTCCTCAACCAGTAAGCAACAACCCCTACTACCACAACCACCGCAAGAACACCGCCCACTAGGAGGGGTACACTAACCCCGGTCCCGGACTGCGCAGCTAAAAGTGCCAGAGGCAGTGATAATAAAGCCGCTCCACCTGGGGTAGACAAAGGAATATGCCCAATTCTGAAGTAGATATCCACCTGAGGATCATCCTGATTGCTTTGCCAAGCTATTACAAAGGAGCCGTCAGAGAAGCAGCAAACAGAAGTATAATGTTGATTAGAACTAGTGTTCACGTTTACCAGTACGTCATCAGTCTGTTCGTGGCCCGTTGAGTTGAAGACCTTAGCGTAAATATCATAAGTATCGTCTCCGGTCTGGTTTAAGCTCTCCCAGGCTACCACGAAGGAGCCGTCAGGGAAACAGCAGACAGAAGGATTCCGTTGAACGGAGTCGGTGTAGTTGTTCACCAGGATGTCGCCGGTCTGGTTGTCGTACGTGGAGTTGAAGACCTTAGCGTAAACACCCAAATTGTCTCCCGAACCAAAGCCAGACCATGCTACCACGAAGGATCCGTCAGGGAAACAGCAAACAGAAGGGGCCGCTTGGGTGCTCGGTGTGTAGGTGTTAACCAAGAAGTCGGCAGTTATACTTTCGCCGGTCGAAGAGTTGAAGACCTTAGCATAGATATCAATATAAGGGGCTTCCAGAACTTCGCCCTGCCAAACCACCATGAAGGTGTCGTCAGATAAACAGCAGACAGAAGGCATCACTTGATCTTCTGTGGTGTAGTTGTTCACTAGGATATCACCTGTCTGAGCGTTGCCCGAAGAGTCGAAGACCTTAGCATAAACATCCCAGTCCCCGGTTTGGTTGCTCTGCCAGGCTACCACGAAGCCGGAGTCGTCAGGGAAACAGCAGACAGAAGGATACTTTTGTTCGTCTGTGGTGTTGGTGTTCACTAGGATGTCGTCAGTTTCGTTGCCGCCCGTTGAGTTGAAGAGCCTCACATAAATATCGGCATTACCATGAATCCGATAGCACGCCCAAGCTACTACAAAGGAACCGTCAGAGAAACAACTAACAGAAGAATATTGTTGAGTTTCGTCAGTATAGTCGTTTACTAGGATGTCGTGACTTGTGTTGCCGCCCGTTGAGTTGAAGAACCTAACATAAATATCGTCACTCATAGTGGCCCAACCTATGCCATGCCAGGCTACCGCGAAGGAGCCGTTAGGGAGACAGCAGATAGAAGGAACCTGTTGATTGTATTCAGTCCAGTTGTTTGCTAGTGTCTCGTTTCCCCACGTTATAGTTATGCTTTTCGGGGTTGGTTGTTGGAGGGGTGTTGTCTGGGTGAGTAGCCAGGATGGTGTATGACTGTTCTGCGGTATTAGAGCTAATGTTGTGGTGAGGCTGAGCGTGAGGGCTACGAGGATTATTGCTATTCCTGTTTTCTTTCTCATTTTCTTTCCTCATTGTTCTTTTTTTTCATTTTATTAGTAGTCTAAACTTATATTTTTAATGTTTTTAGGAGTTACGCAGTTGACTTAAATCCTTCTT
>DXJA01000432.1 GCA_019056875.1 Candidatus Jordarchaeum madagascarense | reverse complement strand
CTATCCCCACTGGGCCAAGCAGATAAAACCCCTGCGGCGTCGTAAGCTTCAAACTTTATGGTGCCGGGAGGAGCGTTAGTGTAGATTTTGTTCATATTGGAGGAGCCCTTGTTTTCTATTAATTGGGTTTCAATTACTTTTATTCCGGTCCAGGGGTCTACTTCTATCTGTCTGTAAACCGTTCTAATCGATATAATTGAACTTACACCTGAGAACCAGAATGATATGTTTAGCACTTTGCTGTTGTCGAAGGGTTCAACGTGGGGAAAATTGTATTCAAGTGGGGAGAGGGGGAATGCATCCTTAGGTGAGGTTACCGAAACGTTACACTGTTCTGTTTCGTAGGGGGAATAAGGGCAAGCGGGAAATACAAACTGGGTTACATTTACCTTCAGAGTGTTATGATAAACGGTGCTAAGTGTTTCATCGAAATATTGTTTTAAGGTGAATGTGTAGGTTTCCCCGGGGGCTAGTGATTTATCGAAAAATATTCTTGTGCCGTTGCGTCCGTCTGAGGAAGTCGCCTCTATGTTTAATTGAACATTTTCGAACCAAGCCGTAGAGGTAATAAGCTGGGACCAAGTTTCCTCAGGGTAGAAGATATCTACAATTGTTGCATAGTCTACACCATCGTTTCTTACAGTGAAGGTGTCTGTAACTATTGCTATCCCGAAGTTGTTAACTGAAATATTTCTCAATACTAGACTATTTGTTAGATTACTGGTAGAAATTCCCCCGTTTTTTGGGACTACAGTTCCAGTTGTTTGCATAAGAAGTGGATAATACGGGTTAGGGTTATTGTCCAGCGCGATGAACGTGGTGAAACCTATTGTGAGGGTTAATAATATTAGTAGTATTGCACCCGCTCTTTTTGACAATTAATCACCTTCGACAAAGGCTGATAATAATTGTACTGAAACCTATATATGGATTATCATGGAACATTTAAGTTATATTTCATTTGTTTAAATAGTATGTGAAAGTTTATAGGGCTAAGTGGTTTAACGGGTATAAAAGTCTTGTCTTAAACGGAGTAAATGGTGGGCAGTAAACGTGATTTATCTTGAACCAATTGAAATAACTTTTATTATCATTGCGTTCTTTTTTTCATTTTTGATTTGCAATTTTCTGGTTCCCCGTATTATGCGTAAGATGAAGGAATCAAAAATTACGGGGATTGATGTGCATAAACTTCATAAACCCGAGATCCCAGAGATGGGGGGAGTCGCGATTTTAATTAGCATAATCTTGAGTATAATATTAGTAATCATCCTGTTTGAGGATAATATAATGAGGTTGGGATTATTGGCGTTTTTATTAACTGTAGTTGCTTCGGGAGCGGTTGGGATAGTTGATGATTTAAAAAGATTAGGGGCGTATACGAAAACTCTGCTCACGGTTCTTGCGGCACTTCCTTTGGTTATTATAGGTTTTTTTTATCCGATTCTGAATACTTCACCACGTTTTCCTTTTATTGGACGCACAAGATTAACTATTCTTTACCCACTATATGTTCCGGCTAATGTGGCTATTTGTTCAAACACTGTGAATATGTTGGATATTTTGAACGGAGTGATGCCAGGAACAACGATAATAACATTTGGGGCTTTGCTATGTTGCTCTGCCCTTTTAGATTCCAAGATGGGTATAATAATATCGGTAATAATGCTGGGAGTAATGATAGCATACTATAGATTTAACAGATATCCGGCGAAGGTTTTTTCTGGCGATGTAGGCTCTTTAACCGTGGGTGCTGCGATTGGTGCCCTCGCAATTGTGGGACAGTTAGAAGTGGTAACCATAATTGCCTTAACTCCGTTTATTATGAATTCTTTCTATATGTTAACAAGCCTGCGGGGATTAATGGAGTATAGACGCGTAAAAGAGCCGGCAACCAGAGTTCTCCCGGATGGTAGAATCGCAGCTAACAAACATCCTGAAGCCCCAATTCCGTTGATTCGTATGATACTTGCAAGAGGCCCTCTAACAGAACCAGAGATTGTAAAAGGATTCTATCTTTTAAGCTTATGCAGTGCATTATTAGCAGTTTTAACGGCGGCACTCGTGGTTTGGTGATGAAAAGTGGAGTTTAGAAGATACTTTCCATTCCTATTGTTAATTCTGTTTGTATGGGTTACAATTATTGCAATATTCATAATTATAGACTCGATAATTGTTCCTTGGCAACCATCCCAAGCAACATATTGGTCAATAATAAACTTTCTCACTGCACCCTATAGTTTCGACCAAGGCCAATTGGCTTTTTGGAGTTCAATAGGGGATATACTTCAGGTGGTTTTTTCAGGATCGCTTGTACTATTGTGGCTATACATTTGGTATAAACTATCAAAAAAATTGTTCTGGAGAGAGATGAAAAAGGAGAAATTGACCTAATCTACTTCTAAAAATCGGGCATGCCGATTCATATGAATTTATCAATGGTTATAATTAGTTTGTCTGTTGGGTCTTCCATTCTATTTAATAAAAGTCTGGCTCTTTCTTTAAACGCATCAAAATATTCTTGCGGCTGGGACAGTGTTTCTTTAATCAATTTTTTTGCCTGGTTTAACTCTTTTGGATGATAAAGCAGGTTTTCTTTTATTAACGGCTCCTCATAATAGAGTCTCCCGGGAAAGAAAGATATGGTGGGAGTTCCTAACAGGGCCGCCTCACAAGACATCGTTCCGCCTCCGCCGATGAAAAGAATGCTACGTGAAATTAGACTTGCAGAGTCTATAACATGTTCAGGTATAATAAGTTTGCTAGAAATTTTTTTAAGACTTGACTTTTGTCGCCCATATCTGTATAGTACAACGATTTGAAGTTCCTCTTTTAATTTTAAAAGTTCATTAATTAAGGGGCTTATCAAAGGATCATCATCAGAGGCTTTATTTAGTAGGTATGAGGCGAAAGCTTCTTCGGCTCTAACTACAACGATTTTCTTATCAGGATTCAATCCCAAATTTTTAATAATCTTCTCATCGGGGGAGAAGTTTTTGAGCCATGCAGCAGGGTCTATAGCGTCGTAAAATGTCAGTTGCTCAGGTTTAAAACCAAGTTCAAGCCAATCCTCTTTAGGAATACATTTTGGCGAAAGGTGAACATCCACCAGCCTCGATACCAAAAGCACTTGCTTAACCGCGTGTGGAGCATCATAAATATTTATAATCGGAATTTGCAATCCGAAGGCTACACGAGTAGCTTCAGGTGAACAATAAGAAACCAAAACATCGACATCAAACCGCGAAATGTAGTCTGCCAATTTAATTATTCTTTTTGCCCCCGCTACCAACTTACCTTTCAAGGATCCCCCACCATACCTTCCCAAAATTTCCGCTTCGATATTGTTTAACCTCATCAACTCGTTTACTTCTCTAAATTTTCTGGTTGTGGCTATAACAGTGTCACCTCTATTTTTTAGTCTCTTAATCATACTCTTAAAGTACAGAACATCTTTGGGAGCAACGAAATCGACCCAAATAGTGGGCATCTAATCACCGCCTAACAGACTTTTAATATTATCCTCGGGAGCAAATCCTATAGTTCCTAATTGAAATTCACCATTACTTTGCTCAGGTTCCAGTCGTGGGTTTTCCCCGTGCCTCCATACTTGCCGGGAACG
>DXJA01000431.1 GCA_019056875.1 Candidatus Jordarchaeum madagascarense | reverse complement strand
ATCATCGGTGGTGCCGGCTTCAATACCATCTACGGCGACGAAGGCAACGACGTCATCGATGCCGGCACAGGGAGCAATGGGATTCTACCTAAAAACAGAAGGAGTGAATCCGGAAATACAGCCCTTAATTTACGACGCCGTAACTAAACCTGACGCTATACTCGAAAACGTAATGGTGGACTACAAGGGCAACGTACTATTCGAAAGTGATATACTAACTGGGAATGGTCGCGGAATAATGCAGAGAGACGACTTCGGAAAATACAAAAGCCCCACAGTTAACCTACCACCACTAAAAGATGTTGACGGACTAATAATATTGATGATTACTCGGAGAAATACTGTTGTTCCCATAGCCTCCAAACTCACCCTAGAACAAGCAGCGGCGGCATTCATGCTGGGTGAATCCATTGAAACCTCGGGAAGCGATCCCAAAAGAGCGGGACAATCCGTCCGAGAAGTGGGAACCAATCCCTTCATAGTGGGCAACAAAGGCTTGGAAGGAAACAAGTTCCACGACATAATAAAAGAACTCGGCGACAAGGTGCAATGCTACCTAATAAACACCGGAGGAGTGGGGGAACTAAGAGTAACCAACGAGGAAGGTATAAGCATAGTGAAAAGAAAAGTGGACCGAGTCCAAATAAAAGAAATGGCCTCAATAATACGAGGCATAGCCCGAAACAACATTGAATGGATACCCGAACCCCACTTCGGCACCCTAGTCCCCAAAGAGGTAGAAGGCGTCAAAATGGAAAGATTCAAACTGGAAAAATGGTACAGCATCGAACAAATCGAAGAAATGGTCCAGCAACTCAAAAAAGAAAGAAAAGAATGGCTAAACAGCTTCCCAGAACTCTACGAAGAAATAAAAAAAGCCTTCCCACCATAAAAACCAAAAAAAACAAAAACGGGCAATAAACCCGCCAAAAAACTAGAATATTAAAGAGCAATAATACAATAAAAGCACACCACCCGCTCAACCGCATTATAAACCATTAATAAACGTTAAAACCACCAACTTTCTTAAAAATAAGCAATTCCCACTATTTCTTTTAAAAGAAAAGGATAAATATCACATTCACCCTAAACAATTATAAAAGATTCAAAAATCTCAAATTTTCGAGAATAACACTAAAACTCTCACGAAAAAAGGGAGAATAAAAGAAAGGATAGGAAGGAAAGCGATTCCTAAAAAAAATCGTATCACTGACCACCTTTCTTTATAAGAGGAAGAGAAAATGAATCTTAGTAATAAAAAGAAATGTGTTCTGAGTTTAGCAATCATACTAGCGCTACTCGCGGTAACTTTAACGCCCCTCATACTACCGAACAATCAACCAACACTCCCCCTAGCAGCCAACACTCTTACCAATTCACCGACAACAAACCCAATCACCTCAAAGGCAAACCCACAACCACAACCAAACCTCTGGTGGAACTACAGCTGGAATTACCGAATGGAAGTAAACGTAACCGAACCCGGATACGCGGATAGAATAAACGAAATAGCACAGATACAACTAAACTTTACTGACGGACACTGCGCCAACGACAGCATTCGAGTATTATACTACAACGCTTCTACGGCGCAATGGGTGGAAGTACCCATCCAAATAGAAAACGGAAGCTTAAGCTACTGGGGAGGTGGAAGTATTAGAGGTCTAAACGTGCTTTTCCTCTGTAACGTCACAAAGAGCGGGACCTCAACATACTACGTGTACTACAATGATAGCTACAACATACCCATCAAGACATACACAACTCCCCTCAGTATCAACATAGATGGTAATAATTCCTTATCTGGTACTAAATATTTCCTCTTTGGCACAGGTGTAATAAGCGGCTGGTATAACCTTCGAACCAACTACACCGTAGACCCAGACACGCTCCTATTTTTCGATGACGATGCCTGTTTCCGCGTTTTCAATATCACTTTTAACGGAACCAAAACCAATGTCGTTCCAACAACAGGGTTGCACAGCGGACTAGACCGTATAGACGCTGACGACCTTTACCGGTGGAACCACACTCTGGATACGCCGCGCCCCAATCAGCTTAACTGGACGGCCCAACTCCTTGAATACGGACCCTTAAGGGCCGTTGTCAGGGTTTACAAGACGAGCACCGACAAATTCACTTGGACTAGCGGTGTAAATGACGGAAGCTACAATTTTATGAACAAGACCTTTACGTTTTATGCTTATCAAGGCTATGTAAAGGTTAATATTGTGAATGCTACTGGTAGTAATTTTAACACTGTTCCCATATACGATTTTGCAGTCCTAAATATAACAAGTCAGTGGACACTATACGTAGACAGCTACAATCTCGGTCCTGCTACTAGCTGGACTTGGACTGATAAAATATCATCTCCGCAACCCTTTAACTACATGTCTCTTGTGCGTAACGACGGTCTCGGTTTTGCTCTCCTTGGGTCACCACTGTGGCCGGAGGACGACCATGGAAGCCGCACCAGTGTAGAGTTCGGCTATGGAGATATAGAGAAACACAATAGAGACCCTCCAGATATAAACCACGACATACGGAGCTTCCTAATCAGAAACGATGGAAGACCAGGAGATGTCTCTATGCTCGATGTCGAATACCCAGTAAGAATACCATTCACTTATTACATATCGGGCATAACCCAGGGTTTCAACGAAGTTGTAGACAACTGGTATCGGGTAAATAACCCGACGCAACCCAACAATGGTACTGAAACGAACAAATTCTACCCACTCATTGTTAATGTTACCGACGCATTCGGAAATGCTATATCCGGAGCAAATGTAACAATTTATAATGATTTGCCACCAGCTAGCCAAAACATGACACCAGGAATCACAAATTCTTTAGGGCTAGTTACATTCCTGCCGAACAAAAATTCCACAATAAACCAGTACTATATACAAGCGAATAAAACCACTCCCTACTGGAACTACACAAGCAATGCGATATACTGGTATCCTAAAGAAGCCCCACCACACCCAGAGATTATAAACATACAGATGAACATAACCACAGTATATGCTGAAGTCTGGGACAATAATAGTCACAGGGTTCAGACTGCAAACGTAACACTGAACTATGTAAACGCGTCATTAACAGACATATCTCAGAATGTTGACCTATACTACGCCAACTGCTCTTTCTACGCTTGGGCAAACGTTAATTTAACTATAGAAATATACATTAATGCAACACTGGAGACGGGAATCACAGTTTATAATTATGGAACCAACACAAGCGTCACTCAGCCCATAAACATAAGCGAACCCAAGGCGTTCAGGGTTTTATTAAACCGTGATATATATGCGGTCTCAACCACATTGACTTACTTAGGCGATGTAATAAATAAATATTGGACAACTAACGCAAGCTTCTACGTGTGGTTCAATGTTAGCGGTGAAGGCAGCATAGACAACGCTGATTGGGTAAATTACACTATATATTATTCTGGTGTTTCAGTATACAACGGAAGTATGACCAACGTTACTGGACAATCTTTAGGCAATTATTACGCGAACTTCAATACTAGTCTAGTGGGACTCTTTGGAGACAAAGATTACACAATCACCATAACTGCAAAGCCTCATGATTTAAATCAACTGTATCCCATACCCATCAACATCTATCTGTTAGTGAAACCTATCCCCGTTGAAGTCACTAATGATCAGGGTTATAGTCTAGATAATCCGCTTGTGGTAACTTGGTCTGAAGACTGGAATGCCACTACGATAATTTCGGTTCGCCTGCAAGACACCATCAATAACCTAAAATTAAACAACGCCAACGTAAATTACTCCATTTCACCAAGCGGCTACTCA
The DNA here is from genome assembly GCA_019056875.1 of Candidatus Jordarchaeum madagascarense. Classification (GTDB taxonomy): domain Archaea; phylum Asgardarchaeota; class Jordiarchaeia; order Jordiarchaeales; family Jordiarchaeaceae; genus Jordiarchaeum; species Jordiarchaeum madagascariense. The sequence goes on along the minus strand of DXJA01000431.1, from coordinate 25,968 downwards.
AATGAGAGTATGATTCCAATGGGAAATGGATTATACAAGATTCCTGAACCCGTTGCGGGTAATCTAACTACAGGAAACTTTACTATTACTATAGTATCTTCTCTGCAAAACTACAGCATACAGGATTACTACATTAAGCTTACAATTAACTTAGCTTCAGCAATTATTTTAGTCCCGTCCACAAAAATTCAAGGGTCTTGGAATCAGGATATACCCTTATACGCGGAAGTTGTACGCCAGATTAGTGGTACCCGAATAACAAATGCTAGTGTGTCTTGGATTATACAGGGCACAAATATAAATGGAACCTTGAATGATACCTCTGACCCAGGTAACTACTCTGGGCAAATACCAGGTGGAACACTAACCTCCGGCAACTACATTTTGATTATTGCGGCGTCAAAGCCAAACTACGCGACCAACTTTACATACTTAAGCCTTGAAGTGCAGGGAGCTCAAACTGTGCTTGCATCCGCGATTATGATTCCACAGCTATTTGGAGGATCTTCGGAGTATCTCTTTGCGGGTCCCTTGGTTCAGGTTGAAAATTGGTGGCTTTTAGTCCCTATTTCATTTACATACGTGGATAGTAACGGAAATCCAGTGCCCAACGCCACTATAACAGTGGCTGGCGGTTTACCAGTTATTGGCGGAAATAGTAAAGGTGGCATAGGTGCATCTCAGGTTCATAGTTTGCAATTGCCAGGCGGTGCGTACCTAGTTCTGATTCCCATTAGCGGATTCCCCCCCACAACACTACCAATAACCATTCAGGCTTCGGCCAACAACTTTCAAACACAGCAGATACAAATAGTGTTGTCGGTAAAGGAGAAAGCGCTTCCGATTGGCCCCTTTAGAATTCCGCTGTCTACGTTCTTACTCACTATAGGAGCGATAGCCGTTACCACCTCAGCCTTTGGAGGATATTCATTCTACAAGAGAGCTAAGATACCCGCCATAATAAAGAGAATAGACGAACTGATTAGAGCGATTAGTCGTGGAGAGAAAGTAACCGTCAAACTCATACCCCGAGAAAAAGTTATTGCAGACCTGCTGAGCGAAGAACTGGCATTAGTGGGTGTTGAACCCAGAGTGGAACGCTACATACCCATGGAGCTAGCAGACCTCATAGTCCCACTCCTAGTGGAATCAGGAATGCAGCAAAGAGAAGCATACGCGCTAGCCGTGGAACTCAAAACCGCAAGCCCCGCAGACAAAGAAAGACTACTTGAATCCGTGGGAATCCCCGGAGAAACAAGCGCAAGAATAATACAAACAATCGAAGAATACGAAGAAAAACAAGAACCCTTCCGCAGAGCAACAAGAGAAAAAATAGAAGAACCAGAGGAACCAGAGGAACCAGAAGAGTAAATGTAAGTTGTCTAAAAGGCCTTTGATAGAATTAAAGGGTCTCACAACGCCCCCTTCTTTTTTTTAAGAACCTTTAGAATTTTCAATCATAATAAATTTTGATTTCATTCCTTGGTAGTGTATGAAACGTAATTTTCCAAAGATTTAACGTGTTGCACACTATAATACTTTCTAAACAAATTAACTTCACTTTTCCCCCGAAGCTACGATTATATTAATGCTGGTTTGTTCACGTCAACAATTTGACTGGGTACAGCAATTTTCAAAAGTAGCGACATTGCTCCGACAGAAACTCTTATGAGTATCAAAATCCAACAGACAACATAATTCTTATTTGTATAGTCTAATCAAAACAATTGGCTTACATATTCTTCAACTGGAAATGCTCTGGAGGCTGGGCTTTTAAAAGCTTGTTTTGGAGATGGAATCTATGAGATTGAAGGATAAAGTAGCTATAGTTACCGGGGCTGGTTCAGGTATAGGACGAGCCACAGCTAATCTCTTTGCCAAAGAAGGGGCAAAAATCGTAGCTGCAGATATTGAACCAAGCTTAGGAAAAGAACTTGTTGAACAGATTTCAAAGAACAAAGGAACCGCAGTTCAAGTAGCGGTCGATGTTTCCAAGGCTGAAGAAGTTAAAGAGATGATTGATAAATGTATAAATAGTTTCGGAAAACTGGACATCCTGTTTAACAATGCGGGAATTGAGGGACCAGAAGGACTATTATGGGAAAACGAGGAGGAGGACTGGAACAAAGTAATCGACGTGAATTTGAAAGGCATCTTTCTGGGCTGCAAATACGCGATTCCCCGTATGATGAAGACAAAGGGTTCCATCATAAACACGGCATCAGAGCTGGGACTGGTAGGTACTACCAGCCACCCTGCCTATTCCGCCTCAAAAGGAGGAGTGATAGCATTAACACGATCACTGGCTTTGCAGTGTGCCCCCTACGGAATCCGAGTAAACTGCATTTGCCCCGGAGCCACAGAAACCCCACTACTTAACCGATGGATAGGTGAAAAACAAAAAAAGCAGAGAACACAACAAGTGATTGAAGAGATACCTTTAGGTCGCCTAGGCAAACCGATAGAAATTGCCTACGCAGCACTATACCTAGCCTCAGAAGAATCTTCCTTTACCACCGGCTCCATCTTATTGATTGACGGCGGCTCCACCGCCCAGTAAGCGAAAACTCCCAATTTTTACATGGACAGCCAATGGATTGAACCGGGTGGCGGAGTGCCCACTGTTTTTCGAAGCGGAAGAGATATTGCACAAATTATTTGTAAGCGGGATAAGAAAAGTTTTAAAACCTAGAATAAATTTCAGTTTTGACGAAGCGCAAAAGCCCATCGAGAATGGGTAAAGTTTATTGATATCGAAGAATTTAATTGATGTGAATAACTATCTCTTCAGAATAGTAAGAAAAATGTGGTTAAAACGGAATTACCTGAATTAAGACTGAGCAGTTTGTATGAAATCATTTTTCAGAAATTTTAGGAGGCGTTTTTATGAGTAAGGATAAATCCAAGCCCAATATTGAGAGGATGGAATCAGCCAAAGATGTGAAAGGTTTGATAGAGACCCTAAAATATGACGATGAGGAGGTTCGGGAAAAAGCAATAGAAACCCTTGGCAGGATGAGGGAGAAAAAGACAATAGATTTCTTATTAGAGGCCTTAAGAAGCATATATTGGGAAGTTCGAGAGGGAGCAGCGGAAGCACTGGGGAAAATGGGAAAATTAGTATTAGAACCAGTTACTGACATGTTAAAGGATAACGATGTATATGCTAGAGGAGGAGCAGCAGAGGCACTAGGATATTTGAAGGATAAGAAGTCGTTAGAATTACTTATTAAAGCTTTAAAGGATAAAGATGGCTACGTGAGGGAGAAAGCAGCAGAAGCCCTAGGAAGGTTGGCTGACAAAGAAGCAATTAACCCACTCATTCAAGCCCTAAAAGATGAAGATAGTTATGTTAGAGCCGAAGCAATAATTGCTCTTGGGAATATTAACGATCCAAAGGTGATTGAGCCTCTAATCCAGAGTCTAAAGGATGAAAATGTAGAAGTGCGAGGAGCAGCAGTAATTGCTCTCGGCGAAACAGGAGACGAGAAGGTGGTGGAACCACTAATACAAGCCCTGAAAGATAAAGAGAGCAGTATTAGATGGGAAGCCGCCGAGTCTCTCGGATGGTTAGAAGACGAAAGAGCGTTAGAACCCCTTACTCAAGCACTAAAAGATGAGGATCGGAAGGTTCAGGAATCTGCCAAAGCAGCCTTAGAGTTAATCAAAGGAGAAAGAATCCCATAATTAATAATCGTCCTCAGTAGGCTAATTTTCTTTTGAGAAATGCTCCTCAAGCTCAAACTTCATAATCTTCCCAGTAGCAGTCCTTGGAATAGCACTCGTAATTTTAACTTTTTTCGGTATTTTGAACCCCGCTAGCTTACCCTTACAGAAATCTATTATCTCCTGTTCAGTAACACTCTCACCCTCCTGGGCAACAACCACAGCTGTCACTGCATTTCCCAGAAGCTTGTCCAGCAGCCCAATAACTGCACACTCTTTAACCTTGGGGTGAGACTGGATAAAGTCCTCAATCTCGGGGGCAAAAATCCGGTCAGTTCCGCAGATAATCATATCCTCAACCCTGCCCATGGCGTACAGGTGCTTGTCCTCGTCAAACCGTCCGAGATCCCCGGTGTGCCACCAACCGTTCCGAAATGCTTCTTGGGTCTTCTCAGGGTTCTTATAGTATTCTGGATTGAAAGCAGGAGACCTGCAAATTATTTCACCGATTTCCCCTATGGGCAAATCTTGGTCCTCCTCGTCTACTATTCTTAGTTCGACGCCGAATATGGGGGTTCCGAGACTGGTGAGTTTCCTTCTTTTCATCTCGGGATTACACCAGGTGAGAAGAGCGGTGTCCGTGCTCCCGTAGTACTCCGCTATGTTATCTGTGAAGTGTTTGTATGTCGCGTCTCTTATCTCCGTGGTTAGGAGCGCGGCTGCGTAAACAATTACTTTTAGGGAGCTGGTATCATACTTCTCAAAGTTGGGCACCATCATAAGCAGGCTGGTCATTATGGGCACCAAGTTAACATAATTCACTTTTTCCTTTTCAATGGCCCCAAGTATTTCCTCGGGATCTATTTCAGTAACCACGTTTTTGCACCCGCTGATGATTCCTCCGAGCACCGTGGCCCACCCCACCCTATGGAACAGGGGGAAAACAGTTAGTAATACCCAGCTTGAGTCGAGGCCAAGTTCCATCATCACCGGGACGATTACTACAATGTTATGGTAGTGTGACATCAAAGTTGCTTTCGGCAACCCTGTTGTTCCCGAGGTGTAATTCAGGTACTGAAAATCATCTTGGAGGATATCCACTTCTGGTTCCTCAGTTGAGTAGCCAGTTGCTAATTTTTCATAGGAGATCGAGTCTTTAGCCTTATCCTCGCCCACATGAATGTAATGCTTAACCGATTTTATTTTCGGTCGCAAACCGTCCACCAGGTCTCCGAATTCGCTCCCGTAGATTAGGGCTTTGGCTTCGCATTGATTTATGAGCTGTTCAATATCTTCTGGTGTGAGCCGGTAGTTTTGGGGAGCTGCTATTGCTCCTATTTTTGCTAGGGCGAAGTAGGTTTCAACGAATTCCACACAGTTCATAAAAATTATGGCGACGAAGTCACCCTTACTTATACCTAGTTCCATTAATCCGTGAGCCAAGCTGTTTACTCTCGTGTTGAGCTCCTTATAGGTCACTCGTTTCCCCTTACAGACTATTGCTTCCTTATTGGGATTTCTCCAAACAGCTCTGAGCAGCTGGTTTCCAACGGTTAAGTGCTTGTTAAACTCTATACTCATACATCTTCCTCAATCCGAGATTTGATTCTATTATTTATAGTAATTATAATAACTTTTATGGTCATTAGATACTTCTTGCATAAAACTTATTTTACACCTTAAGCGTTAATCAGAAGAAGGTGGAGTCGTTTTTAGAGGTTATGATAATGCAATATAATGAGATTCTAGAAAAATTAAAAACCTTGGCTAACCCGAAAGCGGTGGAGGGCATGGCGAGATATGGTATCACCCCAGACAAGTCTTACGGTGTGTCCATGCCAGATCTAATAAGCATTGCTAAGGAGATTGGAAGAGACCATAATCTGGCTCAGCAACTCTGGGCAGCGAATACCCGTGAAACCCGGATACTGGCCTGCATGATTGAAGATCCTAAAATGGTAACCGAGGAGCAGGTGGAAAACTGGGCGAGAGAATTCGACTACTGGGAGATTTGTGACCAGTGCATAATGAAACTCTTCGATAAGACCCAATTCGCCTATCAAAAAGCAGTTGAATGGAGCTCAAAAGAGGAAGAGTTTGTAAAAAGAGCAGGATTCGTACTAATGGCCTGTCTAGCGGTCCACGACAAAAAAGCAGATAACAAACAATTTGAAAGATTTCTTCCCCTAATAAAGAGGGAAGCCAATGACAATAGAACCTACGTCAAAAAGGCAGTGAATTGGGCACTAAGACAGGTCGGAAAAAGAAACCAAGATTTGAACGAGAAAGCAATCAAAATAGCAGAAGAGATACAAAATATGGACTCTAAGAGTGCTAAATGGATTGCTCTAGACGCCCTCCGCGAATTAACCAGTAAAAAAATCAAAAAAAGGGTGCAAAAATAAACACCGGATATATGGAATCAGAAGAATGTCTAAAACCTGTGAGTAATTATGGAATTTTCATTATCCGCTTCTTTTCTTTATACTCAGACATTCTCCTTAAGAAATCTTTGAATCGTGTTCTGAATGTCAGACAGACACTTGAGGATGTTTTCGATGTCGAATGGCTCTTGCTGCAATAAGCCACCGGCACGTGTAAGATATACTTGTAGAAGCAGCAGATGGGGGGAACGGCCACCGCTTATTTCTGGAGCTTCCAGATAAATTGCTGCGTGTAGCACATCAACATCACCGTAACCGAGTTCCACAAACAGTTCCTCGATTTCTGCCAAATACCCGATTATTTGATCCCTATCCCCAGTGGCGCGGAGCAACTCCCCAGCACCAGATAAGTTTTGGGAGAGGTCTCTGAATTTGTTTTTTATTAAATCTGTATTGAGGGGTGCTTTTTCTAGATAGGGAGTTGCCTCGGTAGAATTTGCTAGCCACCACTCAAAATAGTGCGCGGTGCTGCAGAAATACTTTTTATCTTCATTCAATGGTTCCACCGATATGGTGTTTTCGCACTTCTCTCCACAAATGGTGCAATCTCCACTTTCATCTTCAATCGGTCTAGTGTTTTGGTAATAAGGTACGCGCACATACATTGCGTCACCTATGGGAGGGAGAAGTCTCGGTGGAATTCGTAAATCCTCACTGAAAGGTTTTGAATCATAATCGGCAAAAATGGGGGCCCAAACCGGACCGCGAGGAGTCTTTGAAAGGAGAGGATTTCTTCTCGGATGGTTATTACAGTATGTCCAGTAGGGTTTTTCGATTCTGAACTTCCTGATTTCGCAGAATGGTTCTTGGCTTTTATCCTTATTCGTTCTATTGAAGGGGCAAGTGCCGCAGCAATCACTTCCACCATTCGGCATAGTATTTTCTCCTTCAGACCGGGCTAGGCAGTCGTAATAAGTTGATTATTTTTCCAAACTCAGCGTTCCTTTATTTAGGTATGATGAGTTATTGTATAACTATAATAGTGAAAATGCGAATTTCATATAAATAAGTTAGGTGTCATTTTCTTAAAGATAGAGCGTGACAAAAATGGAACTGGGCGAACAGGTAGAAATTTATGGAAAAATGGTTGTAGCAATTGAACACCTCGAAGGATGCAAGGAATTTGCATCCCTAATCCCTGAGGTTAGAACAAACTTGGTTTATGCCAAGGCAAATGCTAAAAACCCAAAAGATGTCTTAGCGGTAGAAGGCCGTATAACAGTCATAGACGGTATGCCCCATGCCGCGGGAAAGCTAAAGTTTGGGGCATCAAGCCACATGGCCAGACTCATCATAGAAATTAGCAAGAACGATTCCTCAATTAGAGCAGGTATAAACTTTGCCTGCAACCCTGACTTGATAAGGTGGTTAGAGGACTATTGCAAAAAGAGAGCATGGGTATTCAGTGTAGTTGACCGTACAAAGGAGCCAGAGGAAATCAAAATGATAGAGGGAGCGTCCATGCCCTGGAAGGTTAAAGAAACCATAAGGGCGGCAGGAGGCAAGGTGCCCAAGGTTTTCTACGAAGCGGGGGCTGTAGGCAAAGAAGACCTAACGGTGCTAGTGGGGAAAGATCCAATAGAGGTTGCAAAAGAGTCTTGTGAGATAGCAAGAGAATACGCTAAGAGTCTTCAACCCCCACCAAAAGTGGGCAAAATAGACCTAGAAACGTTTACTAATTATCTACTACAACGCCTCGGCAAAAAGGATGAAACGGTTCTTGTACCCCCGTTAACCGGTGTTGACGCCGCAGTAATTGACATAGGTAACGATAAGGTGCTCATTGTGGCGGAGGACCCGATATTTTCTATACCGAAACAGCCATTGGAGATGTTTGGCTGGTACACGGTTCACATAGGGGCAAGTGATGTCGCCGTGATGGGCGTCAAACCCCGATACATGACCTATTCGCTTTTGATGCCTCCCGAAACTAGAGATGAGGAGTTTAGAACCATTGTGGATTCCATTCATCAGACTGCTGTGGAGCTTGATATTGCCATAGTTGGGGGGCACACCGGATACTATCCCGGTTTTGCTTCACCCACCATCGGGGGAATAGCGGTGTTTGCCATTGCGGATAGGGACAGTTATGTTACGCCAGCCGGTGCGAAACCTGATGATGATGTTATTCTGACTAAAGGACCGGCAATAGAAACAGTGGGAATACTATCTGTTCTTCGGGAGTCAGAGTTGCTGGAGAAATATTCCAAGCCACTGGTGGAAAAGGCGAAGGCTCTGTGTAAAGAGATGACCGTGGTTAAGGATGCTTTAACCGCAATGGATGTTGGAGGCGTAACCGCGATGCATGATGCAACAGAAGGGGGCGTGATTGGAGGTCTATTTGAGATAGCGAATGCTAGTAATGTGGGCATGGAGATTGATGAGGCTTCCTTCATTTATCCGGAAGAGGTGAAAATGGTGTGTGAGGCATTCAACATTGATCCAGTTGCAGCAATCGCAGAAGGCTCCCTGCTCATCACCGCGAAACCAACCCACTCCAAACAAATAATCAAAAAGCTGAAAGAAGTGGGCATAAAAGCATCCATCATCGGAAAAGTCACAAGCGACCCCAGAAAAAGAGTGATGAAAAGGTTCGATGGAAGCAAGGTACCGTTAGAAATACCGGAGCAAGACCCGTTCTGGCCGGTCTTCTTCGAAGGTGTGGAAAGAGGATGAATCTAAGTAAAGCAATGTCCATATACTATTTATTTATCATAGGGCGCATTTTTTGGTATAATACTTTTTATAGATTCATTTCCTTAATTGTTGGAAAGAGAGGATGTCGGAATGTTGGGAAAGAGTGTTGAAGTAGAGATTAGAGATTTGCTCAGTGGAGATGGCTTTCCGATATTTGGTATTGCAGCGGTGATCAAGCTCCCCTCGGTACCTGTAGATTTTTCTCCTCAATCTTTACTTGGGGACGCTAAATCGATTATCTGTTACGGGGTTCCTATCCCCAAAGGAATCGTGTATGCTAAAGCCAATAGTCTGGCATTATACTGGCGTTATTGCAATATGTCGTATAGGACACTTGACACGGCATCCAACCGGCTTTGCGTAATTTTGGAGGAGAAGGGCTATCCATCTGTTCCAATATACGGGTGCTATCCTTGGAAGATAGTGAATCGAGAGTTTTGGGGGCTTCTGCCTCTGGTTTATTGGGCGGAACAGGCGGGCTTAGGTAAACTCACAAAATGTGGGCTACTCGCAAATCCCACCTACGGCACCAGGATTCTATTAGGCGGAGTAATCACCACAGCTGAATTGGAGCCCTCCGAAAAACCGAGCGGCGAAATCTGCCCCCCCGACTGTTTTGAATGCGTCAACATCTGCCCCGTTAAAGCCATAGAAAAAACGGGAAAAGTTAATCATAACCTGTGCATGAGTTACGCAAATTCCAATCCCATACTGGCACATTTACTCGGAGACCAATCTTGGAAGGAGAAATTCTCATTCGAAACATTAATGAACACCGTGGGTGTGGATGACCATGGTAGCTACTCTTGTTTTGAGTGCCTGAGAGTATGCCCGTTAAACAGGTAGCATTGCTAATGGGAGGAGTTGAAATGACAGTTAGAGAAGTATTACTTTTGGGAAATCCGAAACTGTATGAAGTGTCGGAGGGGATTAGGGAAGAAGAATTGGAAGAGCTTGAGCCTGTGATAGAGGATTTGCACGATACACTAATGGATTTTAGGGAAAAATATGGTGCAGGTAGAGCGATAGCCGCCCCCCAGATAGGGGCGATGAAACGGCTAATTTACATGCACATTACGGAGCCAGTTGTTTTCATTAATCCCACCCTCGAATTTGAGGCAGAGGAAATGATGGAGGTGTGGGATGATTGCATGTGTTTTCCAGACTTACTGGTAAAAGTGAAACGATATCGCAAATGTCGAATCAACTATCGGGACATGAACTGGGAAGAAAAAAGCATGGAACTGGAAGGCAGCCTATCGGAATTACTGCAACACGAATACGACCATCTCGACGGTATCCTAGCAGTATCCAGAGCCATAGATGGTAAGTCATTCTGTTTAACCAGCCAAAGAAAATTTGTAACTCAAATAGTAATGCAAAACCATAAAAAATAGTAGTCTGAACATTATGCATGTCATGATTAATACTTGGAGGTAAAAATTTGGCGGAACAAGTAAAGGTCAAAAGAGAAGATGAGGTGGCTGTAGTATTATTAAACCGCCCCGAAAAATTCAACTCATTCGAACTTGAGACGATACAAAAATTTGCAAACCACTTAATCTCCCTAGCTGCAGATAAAGAAGTACGAAGTGTAGTGATATCTGGTGAAGGTAAAGCCTTCTGTGCTGGTGGTGATTTGAAGTGGATGCTGGACTATCCACACGGGCCCCACGTAGCTATTCACGAACTTGCCGCCCGATACCACCAAGCAATACTGGAGATTCGCCGGATGAATAAACCCGTCATAGCAGCAATTAATGGAATAGCGGCCGGTGGCGGATTCTCCCTGGCTTTGGCTTGCGATTTTCGAGTTATGGCTCGATCCGCCATCCTAAGACAAGCATACACTTCGTCTGGTCTAACCCTTGACGGCGGAGGCACGTTTACCCTTCCGAGACTTGTGGGTTTAGCCCGAGCCCTAGAAATCGTGGCATTCGACAAGCCAATCTCATCCGAACAAGCCCTAGCATGGGGACTAGCAACAAAAGTGGTGGATGATAGTCAAGTCTTGGAAGAAGCCATCAAAATGGCACACGAGTTATCGAGCATTTCACTCAATGCTTTCGGATTATCAAAGAAACTCCTCACAGACTCATTTGACACCTCATTCGAAACACAATTAGAACGAGAGCGAGAAGGAATCAGCGGCTGCGCGGCACATCCCGAAGGAAAAGATGGAATACAAGCCTTCACCGAGAAGCGTAAACCAGCTTTTAAAAGCTAGTATTTATCAGCCAATCCCTTAACACTTACTGATGTGAATCTTCACTCTCCTACATCATCTCAAAGAAAAAATTTAGTGGGAAATGGGGAATTCCGTGAAAGGAACCGTTAAACAGAACAGAATATTGCAAAAGTTGGGAATAGAACCTGCCATTCCGGAGAATTTTCAAATCTTTTTATCTAGTTTAAACACTGTCCTACGGTATGATCGAGATGTAGATTTGCGATTGCTAAAAGATTGGGAAGCCCCAGTATTACCCAACTTAGGGAAATTGAATCAGGAAGAAATTAGCTATATTGAGTCGGAATTATCGAAAGAGAATATTCCCATAAGGGGGAGCCAAGTTCAGATCCAAAAGTTGATTCCCCCAGATGAGAGAAAAAGACTAGCTGCCTACTACACCATAAACCAAGGCATCGATTTTATGGAAAAAATGGTTTTTGAATATCTGAAAGTTTGTGGAAAACAAAAAATAGTAATTGCAGACCCGTTTCTTGGCTCAGGCCGCACCCTAACACCTGCAATCCGTAAAATAGGAACCCAAAAATTAGAAAAGGTGTGGGGCATCGAACCTTTACCCCTACCCGCACTTGTCGCATACGCATCACTACTACAAGCAGTAAACGGAAAGAAAGAAATCGTAAAGGTCATAACCGGAGACACTTTCAAAGAAATCCCCCGAAACCTGAAAACAAATAATGGTTCTGAACTACCAAGGGCAGATATCATTTTAACAAATCCTCCATTCACCAGATGGAAATACTTGGAGAAAAATTATCGAGCATACTTACTGAAAGCCATAAGCGAATTAGGCTACGGAAACTACATAACCCGAAGGGAGGAAAGCCTTCAAACACTATCCCTGTTCCTAGCAGACCATGTACTTAACAACAACGGATTACTAGTATCTGTTCTCCCAGCATCCACATTTTACACCATATATGGAAGAGGGTACAAATCCTTGTTAAGGGAAAATTATGATATCCTTGGAGTTTTGGAACTCGCAAACAGACCATCATTTTCCGAGGACAGTGGATTCAAAGAAGTCATCCTCATTGCAGTTAAGGGAGCAAACCTGAGGGGATTAACTTTATTCGCTGAATTAAACCAAAACATCGAAAAAATAACCGATCTGATCCTGAATCAGCGAAAAAGAATTACGACAAATGTATTCAACATCCGTGATTTGCCTCGATTCCTAGACATTAACTGGTTAGCCCTATTCGGCGAAAATAAGCTAAGAGACATTATTATCAGGCTATTTAATCAGGGATTGAAACAGGGCACCCTAGGATACTGGAACCAGACACAAGGTAGACAAAGTATCATCAGAGGAGTTGAAATGTATGGACCAGAATTCTTCTTCATTCCCAATAAGCACTGGAACCTCACAAAAGAAAATGAAAAATATGTGGAAATAGAAAATGTCGAGAACAAAGCCCCACTATTACTGAACAAAGAATTTCTGGTAAGAACTCTACGCAAACCTAGTCTTTACAAACTTACGATCGAAGCGACTGTAGACAGCTACATGCTCTCAATCCCACCTATAGAAATCAGTAATTTACCCCAAGACCTTCAATTCTACATCAAATGGGGAACCGATTCTGAAACCGCCAAGCCCGCCCTAAACGCTTACGGTAAACACTGGTACAGCCACGTAAATAGACAAATGACCACCAAAAAACCGTTCGGGCACATATTCATACCAGACAAAATCGACCCCACATTCCAAAGAAGAGGAGTATTCGCAAACCACACCGAAGAGAAAGTAGCCGCGTCTAAAAACTTCTACATAATAAAAATCAAGAACCAAACAACTAGAAAAATTCTTGTCGCTTGGTTTAACTCCACAATTTTCTTTTCAACCATAAGGTTACTGGGCAGAAAAATCTCAGAAAGATGGACCAGATTCTTAGAAAACGATTATCTTGAACTACCCACAATCAACACCAGTGCAATTTATGAACAAAAGATTCCAGAAATTTGCAAAAACATCAATAGTATACTAAACAAACCACTCCCCCCATTATGGACTCAACTAAATGAAAAATACCGGTACAACCTCGATTTATCACTCACCGAAGCATTAAAAATAGAAAACCCAGAAAAAACCATCCAAGAACTATACCAAATACTAAACAAAAAATAAATCCAATACAAAAATAATATTAAACCTATAATAGCAATCCAAAATTTCAAGTTTTCATTTCTGAAAGTGTACGTAAAGCTTCAAAATAATTATCACTAATGAACTATATTTACAAAAATTTTGTTTGTTCTCTTTATACTTCTCCAACACACCAAATAAAAACTTATTTTGAGAAAGAAATGTTTAAATACATGATTAGACGTATTACAATTCTATGGGGGTGTGTGGGTAGTTACTTCGGCTGATACCCGACTTCCGTACTACCCACTCTTAGTCCCTCATAATATGTGAGCAAGTGAGGCATGGAAATAGTCGCTTCGCCTTTAAAGCACGAAGCCAGAGGTTCTGAATCCCCTCACATGCCTATTCCCTATCACTAGGATAGGTGTGTGACTCAGCCTAGCACAGGAATCCTCTAACTATTTTCAGCCTCATTGCTCTCCACCTCTTTTAATGTCTTTTCATATAGGGATGTGTTCTTTTATACCCTGGAAAACAAAAGTGTACCCATCAAAAAAAGATTTTAACTTTTCAAAAAATACTCGGCGAAGTGAGCCAGACCGCGCAAGGTATGACGTAATTCCTCGATTTGAAATCATAGGTTTATATCCCTATCTCGTTTATGCATGTATTAAAAGAAATTCATAAAAAATATCAGCAACCAGTACTGGAAAGACCGCCACAAAAATCTTATTTAATAGAAGATATTTAGGCATATTCCTAGAATTTGAAGATAATATTAGCAGAAACTTGCTATATTGAACAATAGATTTACGAAAATATGAAAAATCCAGAGGAAGCATTCAAGTTAAGAAGACATCTAGGAAAGTGCCAATAACAGAGGACTAAAGGCTTCAGGGAAAGGTGGGAGTTTAAACAATGGATAGAAAATTAGATCTTGACGGGATATTAAGAGTTTTGAAGCAGATTATGCCAACTTTGAGAGAAAAATACAAAGTTAAATCCATAGGTGTTTTTGGTTCTTATGTTAGAAAAGAGCAAAGGAAAAAGAGCGATTTAGACATTTTAGTGGAGTTTGAGGAAGGAGCAAAGTTAAGCTTATTGGATATTTCCGGTTTAGAGATTGAGCTAAGCGACCTACTAGGTGTCAAAGTATACTTGGTGGAAAAGAAAAACTTGAAACCCCACATTGGACAACATATCCTGGGGGAGGTGGTTTACGTATGGAAGACAAAAGAGATTACAGAGACTTCATTACGGATATTTGAATGCTATTAAGGATATAGAAAATTTTGCCAAGAACTTAAATTTCAAATCTTTTGTCGGCAATAAGGAAAAGTTCTACGCAACTGTTTATTGTTTGCAAATAATAGGTGAAGCTGTAAAGAATATCTCCGAAGAAATAAAAGAAAAATATCAAGATATACCTTGGCACAAGATAGCAGGAATGAGAGATAGGCTCATTCACGGATACTTTACCGTTGATTCCGAAAGAGTCTGGGAAACAATCAAACGGGATTTACCTCCTTTAAAGAAAGCTATAACTAAGATTTCCAAAGAGACATAAATATTAACGAATCCGCAAACTCCAGTTTGCTTTAATCCATAAAAATAATTTTCCTTCTCACAACCCCTACCATGCTATTTTTAACTTCAAAGATACATTTTATTCAATTATAGAAGAATGTTTACAAAGCTTGAGCACATAGGAAGAAATTTTCAAAAAAGCGAATCAATAAATTTTTGATTCAATAGAAAAACATCATTCTTTACTCCCCTAAAATTAAGAACTAAATTGGAAAAATACAGGGAGACTGCAAACTAATGAAGATTAAAATACAAAAAATCGTAGCCCATGGGGACTGGGACGGAGTAGCAGGAGCCGGGCTCCTCTCACGCATAATCGAAGCACCCCTAGAATTCCCACTAGAACTAACAGAGTTAACCATTGAAAACGCAGCCTGCATTGAAATCACACCGGGCCGCGTAAAAAGCCTGCGAAACTCACTAATAATTGATCATCACGGAACCCAGCAGAGAGAAGGTGTGGATGAACAGGTCAATCAGTGGATTCTAAAACCAGAATACAAAGCAGTCTCCTCACTCATAGCAGACCACTGGCAATTGGAGTTCCCCCAAGAGTGGAGAAACGCCATAGAAGAAGTGGACACCGCAACCCTGAAAACAGAACTCAGCAAAAAAATCTGGAAAGCCTATAGAGTAGACGCCAAGGGCTTTCCCCGCCAGCAAGCAGCAGAAATGGTTAAAAAAGGGGAATGGAAACAACTCAGAGAATGGGCAGAAAAACAACAAGAAGAATATCCGAAAATAGAAGAAAAAACTAGGGAACTCCTCGAAAAAAGCGAACACCTAACCCCGGAAACAGTCTACTTCACATTCCAGTTCAATGACCGCTGGGAGAGAGGAGCCTCCAAAGACGCCATGCTCATACTAGAAGAGAAGGCACCCATCGTGATTGCCATAGGAGTAGAAGAAAAAGGAGTGAAAAGTGGAACCATTGCCACTAGACAAAACATAGGCCTCACAAAAATCTACCAACAGCTAAGACAACAGGGTTACACCTCAGGCGGACATAAAACCGTCGGAGGATTCCAAGCCCTAAAAAACAAAACACTAGAACAAACACTGCAAGACCTCAGAAACGCGATAAATCAACTCAAACAGACTTAATATCCTTCTGAACAGAATCGATTAAAAGTTCATCACATGCTCAGCCCTTTAAGACTAACTGCAAAAAGAGAAAGTAGCCACTGAAAATGTTGCACCATATACAGGCCTAGGTCATCACTACCTGACCATTAAAATCTCTTTAATTCTTTTTTAAATTCACGAGCAGCAATCAGTTAACTATAATAGATAAATTAGGTGGGTTTTTTTACTCGTGATGCGTTTTATTCTAGCTCGCCTCTACTAGTAATTCGTTTAGTTTTTTCTGAATCACCTTCAGGTCATCCACTTTCTTGAAATAGAATATGTTCTTTGTGAAGAGCACTTTGTCTTCTGATGTTCTAATGATATGGTAGACTCTGAGGCACGCCACTCTTAAGAGTCGAATTAACCATTCACAAATGAACGTTAGACGTTCAATGTCCACCTTCCCCTTAGCATCTGCAAAAGAAAAGTCAAAATAGTAATGGTATTCCTTTTCAATGGGAAGAAGTAACACTCTAAAGATTTTTTCTTTCTCCTCGTAATTCACATTTACCGTTGGGACGGATTGAATCTCATCCTTCAGAACCTCCGGGTCGTCAGGGCTATTCCAAAAAACCTGAATGATAGCAATACCTTTAGGATCAGGGTCATAGTCAAAAAACGTCTTAATAAGCCCCGGCTTAATAGGCAATTGGGACTCAACAGATTTCTTATTTGAACCTTTGCCAACCATAAAAACACCAACCATAAACACAAATCAACGAAAAGCAATCCATAACAACAAAAACAGTGTGCTGAATAAAAATATTAGAATTGACGATTTAAAAAGTCTACGGTCAGCGATTAGTTTAAAGTTTAGAATGCTTCCCAAGAGAACTAATTTACACGTTTTTTATGACTTCAGCTTCCAACAGAAAGAATAGACCCCCATGACTTGAAAAACTACTCAACTAGGCAATAAAAATAAGAAATTTCTTGGAAAAATCTACGAATCCAAAAACGAAGCTGCCGAAACTAACCCTTATTCAAAACCACAAAAATTTATACCCCTAAGATACATAATAAAATTAATGAAAATCCGAAACTCGCTAAATTCGACAAAACAGTGTTGGTAGGGAGAAAGTGAGATTTTTATGTACACCACAATCGAAAAAAACAAGGATTCATGTACCACTCCAGAATCTTACAAAAAATAATTCTACTTGCCCAAAAATATATGCGGTTCTGCAAACTAGAAGGTGTACAAATCAGAAAAACCCTACCCTGAAAAGGGATGTGAATTGAATGGAAGAAGAAAAAGATGTTGAAAGCCTGATAAAGGCCCTAAAAAACGAGAAAGACTGGAAGGCTCGAGCAGAGGCAGCAGAAACTCTGGGAGAGATGAGGGATGCCAGAGCGGTAGAACCACTAATACAAGCACTGGAGGATAAAGAAGGTGGTGGAAAGGTTAGAGAGGCGGCAATAGAGGCACTTGCAGCATTAGGAGAACCCGCAGCAGGACCACTCATCAAGATCCTAAATGACGGAGACCCTGAAACCCGGGCAGCAGCGGTAGAAACACTGGGACGAATGGGAAGCAAGAAAGCCGTGGAACCACTCACACAGGCACTGAAAGATCAGGACAGTAACATCCGATACCGGGTAACACAGGCGCTGGGAATGATAAAGGACGAGAGAGCCGTGGAACCACTCACACAGGCACTAAAAGACAGGGACAGCAATGTACGAAAAAGCGCGGTGTGGGCTCTGGGAGAAATAGGAGACCGGAGGGCAGTAGAAGCACTCGTCATGACCATGAAGGACGAAGACACCGAAGTTCAAGCCGAAGCCATATGGGCGCTAGGATGGATCGGAGACGAGAGAGCCGTGGAACCACTAATACAGACCCTAAAGACTCAAGATGGCAAAATCCGAAAAAACGCGGTAAACGCCCTCGAATGGATGGGGAGCGAGAGAGTGATAGAACCACTAATACGAGCGCTAAAAGACCAAGACAACACGGTTCGAGCAGTAACGGCGGAAATACTGGGACGGATAAGAGACGAAACAGCCGTGGAACCACTGATACAAGCACTAAGAGACCAAGACAACCATGTCCGAAAGAATGCCGCATGGGCTCTGGGAGAGATAAGAGATGAGCGAGCAGTGGAGCCACTTACACAGGCACTAAATGATCAAGACAACGAGGTGCGAGAGAACGCTGAAAGGGCTCTCAGATGGGTGGGAGACTAGTGAGCAGGAAAACAGGACAGACAACGAAGTATTATCTCCCAGAAACCAAGTAGAAGAGGGGGGAATGGGCAACCGGAGGGTGGGTAAGAGCGGAGAGGATGATAGAACTACGCGTTATGTTTTAAGGGACTTGGGAGGGAGGGTGGAGGAGAGGAGTGGGGTTGGTGGAAGCGTTTAATGTACATTTTTGTACACGTAAGTTTTAAATACAACACACGGGTATAAATTCCACTATATACCTAGTTCACAGTTAGACATTCTAGGAGGATTAGTACAGTGAGGTATTGTCTTTGGATCTAAATCGCAGAACATTAGCGAAAACGTACCCTTTTATCGGTTGAGTGTCAAAAAACTCCCAACCGATTGTTCACCAACCGAACTCTTTTTGAAAATCCACGAAAAATGCGAATATGCATACCTGCTCGAGTCCATGACGGGGCCCCAAAAACTGGCTCAATTCTCGTTCATAGGATTCATGCCCAAACTGGTTATAACGGCAAAAAATAGTCAAACAACACTGCAAGACATGGAATCCGGCGAGAAGAGCAGAATCAAAACCAGTGACCCCCTCAAGGTGGTTGAAGAGGTTCTTGGAAGAAAAACCCAAAAAAACTACCAAGAAAAATCGAGGTTAGTGGGAGGCGCCGTGGGGTACATCTCCTACGACTCTATACGCTACTGGGAGAAGCTTCCCAACCGGGCGGCAGACGACCTAAACTTCCCAGACCTTCATATGGGAGTGTACGATGACGGCGTCGTATTCGACCATATCCGCGGAGAAACCCTCTACTATTACCGGAGCCAAGATCGCTCCCGGGAATTAGCAGAACTAGCGGAGACAGACAATCCGGGAAGTTTATCCTTCACCAGTCCCAAGGTTAACATCGCAAAAGAAAGCTACGAGGAAGCAGTGGAGGAAGCTAAAAAATACATAGTGTCCGGCGATATTTTTCAGGTGGTTCTTTCCAAGAGACTCGATTTCGAGTTCAAAGGAGACCTCACCCAATTCTATCTGGCTCTAAGAGAGATTAATCCCTCCCCCTACATGTATTTCTTAAAGATGGGAGAACGGCAAATCGTGGGATCCAGTCCCGAGATGCTGGTGAGGGTTGATCGCGGCAACGTGGAAACCTTTCCCATCGCCGGTACCAGACCCCGAGTGGAAGACCCGGTGAAAAACAGGGCTTTGGCAAAGGATCTCTTGGCAGATGAGAAGGAATGCGCTGAGCACGTAATGCTAGTGGATCTTGCTAGGAATGATGTGGGTAGGGTATCCAGTTTTGGAAGCGTTCATGTTCCAGAATTTATGCAGGTTCACGAGTATAGCCATGTTCAGCACATAGTTTCCAGAGTGGTGGGAAGGCTTAGAGAAGACTGTAGTTGCTACGATGCCCTGAGAGCGGTTTTTCCAGCCGGGACAGTTTCGGGAGCCCCCAAAGTAAGAGCCATGGAGATAATTGAAGAATTCGAACCCACCAAGAGAGGCCCCTACGCAGGCGCTGTCGGCTATTTCTCCTACAACGGCAACATGGATTTCGCCATAACCATACGAACACTGGTAGCGGACAGGAATAAGTGCTTCATACAAGCAGGGGGAGGAATAGTAGCGGACTCGGTGCCTGAAAAAGAATGGTTTGAAACCGAATACAAAGCAAGAGCCTTGCTTAAGGCTTTAGAATTATCGGAGGGTAACTAAACTATGAAAGTTCTCATTATTGATAATTATGACTCCTTCGTCTACAATCTGGTACAGTACGTAGGCGAGCTTGGAGCACAACCCATCGTTTATCGAAACGACGAAATAACCTTAAAAAAAGCCGCCAATCTCCAACCGGATAGAATAATCATCTCTCCCGGACCCGGGACACCAGAAGATGTGCGATACTTCGGCGTATGTTCCGAAATTCTGCAAAACATGAGCCGCAGAGTTTCCACATTAGGCGTGTGTTTAGGGCACCAGGGAATCATCTCCACTTTCGGCGGGAAGATTATCGGTGCCAAGAGTATAAAGCATGGAAAAACAAGCCTGATAAAACACGATGGCCGAGGAATCTTTAAGGGAATGGAGAATCCCTTCGTGGCCACCCGTTACCACTCTCTGATTGGAGATAAGGAAACTACGCCATCATGCTTGGAAATCACCGCCGAGTCAATGGACAGCGGAGAGATCATGGCGGTCAGACACTTTGAATATCCCATTGAAGGAGTTCAATTTCACCCCGAATCGATACTCACCACAAACGGAAAGAGATTAATAAAAAATTTTCTTGGAGGCCAGTAAGAAAATGATAAAGGAAGGTATACAAAAGCTAATTGAAGGAAGGGACTTGGAAAACCAAGAAGCGCAGGACGTGATGAAAGAGATAATGTCAGGCGGTGCCACGCCGGCTCAGATTGGAGCGTTCCTGACCGCTCTGAGAATTAAGGGAGAAAACGTTCAGGAGATATCGGCTTTCGCAGCTGTGATGAGAGAGTTCTGCTGTAGAATTTATCCCAAGGTTAACGGTCGACTGGTGGATACCTGCGGAACCGGAGGAGACCAGATGAAAACCTTTAACGTAAGCACCGCAGCAGCCTTCGTGGTTGCCGGCACAGAAGTGGCGGTCGCGAAGCATGGCAACCGCTCAGTTACCAGTAAGAGCGGCAGTAGCGATGTATTGGAGAAACTCGGCTTCAATCTTAATTTGGAGCCGAAGGCTGTTGAGAAAATTATTGAGAATGTGGGTATCGGCTTCATGTTCGCCCCCAACTTTCACCCCGCAATGAAGCACGCTATTGGGCCACGAAGGGAAATAGGCATCCGAACCGTCTTCAACATTCTAGGCCCCCTAACCAATCCCGCAGGAGCAAACGCCCAAGTGCTGGGAGTCTACAGCAAAGAATTAGTGGAACCACTAGCCCATGTTTTAAGAGAACTGGGCTGCGAAGAAGCCATGGTGGTTCACGGCTTAGACGGCTTGGATGAAATCTCCATCATCGGCAAAACATCAGTAGCCCAGCTCAGAAACAGGGAAGTATCCCTCACCGAGATAACTCCCAAAGACTTTGGTTTCAGAATAGCCAAACCCGAGGAGATAAGCGGAACCACACCCGAAGAAAGCGCCGAGCTCACATTCAAACTATTAAACAGCAAATCTCAGCCAGATCCAAAAAGGGACATGGTGCTGCTTAACTCGGCGGCTGGAATACTGGTCGGTGGAAAAGCTGACAATTTAAGGGGAGGAATTGAACTGGCAACCGAGTCCATCGAAAGCGGAGCCGCCTACAAAAAATTGAAGACGATGATTAAAGCCTCTGGCGGACAACCATCAAAGCTCGAGGAGTATGAAATGAAGCATGCCCGATTACATTGACACACTAGCCAGAGACGCGATGAAATCCATAAAAGAAGGACACTACGAAACCAGTGCAAAAGTGGCTAGTCCACCCAGAAGCCTGAAAGAAGCTATCCTAAATGCTAGGAGGACCCCTATTATATCCGAGGTCAAGTTCGCCTCACCGTCTAAGGGCACCCTAAGAGAAAATGGCGACCTGAAAAAGATTGTCAGGGACATGGAGGAGGGAGGCACCACGGGCATATCGATACTAACTGAGCCAAAACACTTCAATGGCCACATTAAATATGTAACCGAAGCCCGAGGCCAGGTAGATGTTCCAATACTCATGAAGGACATAATCTTGAGCCCAGTACAGATTGAATCCGCCTCCAGAAGCGGGGCAAACGCCATCCTACTAATACAGGCACTCTTCGATAGAGGTTACTGCGACCTGGATGTTCAGAGCATGATTGAACACGCCCACTCAAAGAATCTAGAAGCACTCTTAGAAGTGCACACCGAAGACGAGTTTCTCACCGCGGTGAAAACCAACGCCGACCTGATTGGCATAAACAACCGCGACTTGAAAACGCTCCAAGTAAATCTAGAAGTCACAAAGCGTATCCTAACCAAACACAGCCCCGGGGGAAAGGTGATTGTAAGTGAAAGCGGCATAAACACTCCCCAAGACATCAGCTTTCTCCGAAACTGTGGAGCCCAAGCCTTCCTCGTAGGAACCGCCATCATGAAAGCCAGCAACATAAGGGATAAAGTAAAACAACTGGTGGAATCACCATGAGTCGAGTACGCGTTAAGATATGCGGGGTAACCTCTACCAAGGACCTCCTCCTAGCCGTGGACGCCGGGTCAGACGCGGTAGGATTCGTAGTAGACGTACCCGAATCCCCAAGAAACCTACCCCTAACTAAAGCCAAAGAAATAATGAGAGCGGCTCCCTTATTCGTGGAAACAGTGATCGTCACAGTGCCCAACGACCTCGCCCAACTGGAAAAAATACACGGTGCGTTAAATCCCAGCACCATCCAAGTTCACGGCTCAAACCAGATGTATCGGGAGATTCGAGAAAGATTACCCAACACCCGCCTGATTGGAGGAATCCGAGCCGAACCCAACAATGCCCTAACCATTGCAACACAAGCCGCAGAAACATTAGACGCCATACTTCTGGACACCCACGTTCCCGGCAAGTATGGAGGCACGGGGAAAACCCACGACTGGAACCTGAGCAAACAGGTAAGGGACGCCATACATCCCAAACCGCTAATCCTCGCCGGAGGACTAAACCCCCAAAACGTAAAACAAGCCATAACCCGGGTCAAGCCCTACGCTGTTGATGTTTCCAGCGGCGTTGAAGATAGACCCGGAGTAAAAGACCCCAAAAAAGTTTACCGATTCATAAAAAACGCTAAGGAAGTGAAAATCAATGGAATCGAAGCAACACGCAAAATTGAAGCAGTACCCCATAAACGGTAAATTCGGAAAACACGGCGGGCAGTTCATCCCCGAAACCCTCATGCCCGCATGTAAAGAACTCGAAAAAGCATACCAAAAAGCAAAAAACGATCCTGAATTCCAAAAACAGCTAAACTATTACTTGGCAGAATACGTGGGAAGACCCACCCCCACATACTACGCGGAAAACCTGACCAAGAAAATCGGTGGAGCAAAAATCTACCTCAAAAGAGAAGACCTAGCCCACGGAGGAGCCCACAAGATAAACAACACACTGGGACAAGCCCTACTGGCAAAAAGAATGGGCAAAACCCGAGTAATCGCGGAAACCGGAGCCGGACAACACGGAGTCGCCACCGCCATAGCCTGCGCCGCCCTCGGGCTAAAAGCAGAAATCTACATGGGCACCGAAGACATAGAAAGACAAAAACTCAACGTCTTCAGAATGAAACTCCTAGGAGCCGAAGTACACCCGGTAAACTCCGGATCAAAAACCCTGAAAGACTCCATAAACGAAGCCCTGAGAGACTGGGTCACCAACGTCCAAAACACATACTACCTGATAGGCTCCGTAGTGGGACCCCACCCCTACCCCATGATCGTGAGAGACTTTCAAAACGTTATAGGAAACGAGCTAAGGCAACAGATGCTACAGAAGGAGAAAAGACTTCCAGACGCCCTCATCGCATGCGTAGGCGGAGGAAGCAACGCCATAGGCACATTCCACCCCTTCCTAGACGACGAGCAAGTAGAGCTTTACGGTGTTGAAGCTGCAGGACTAGGACTCGACACGGGAAAGCACGCCGCCTCAATATGCGGAGGAGAGGAGGGCGTCTTCCACGGCATGCTAACATACATCATGCAGGATGAGAACGGTCAGATACTAGGCACCCACAGCGTCTCAGCAGGCCTAGACTACCCGGGTGTGGGACCCGAACACTCCTTCCTCAAAAGCATAGGAAGAGCAAAGTACGCCACCGCAACCGACGAAGAGGCACTAAACGCTTTCCTCGAACTATCAAAAAATGAGGGAATTATCCCAGCGCTGGAACCAGCCCACGCATTAGCATTCGCCATGAAACATGCCAAAACCCTAAGCAAAGAAAAAATAATTGTGGTAACCCTCAGCGGAAGAGGAGACAAAGACGCCGAGGTCGTAGCCCAACACTTGGGAGTGAAAATATGAGAGAGATAGAAAAAACATTCTCAGAGCTCAGAATCCGGGGTGAAGGCGGTCTAATCGCCTATACTACTGCAGGCTACCCGGAACTAGAAGACACCCTAATAATCGTGGACACCTTAATCCGGGGAGGAGCGGACATCATCGAACTCGGAATCCCCTTCTCAGACCCCATAGCCGACGGCCCCACCATCCAAACAGCCGCCGCAAAAGCGCTACAAGCTGGAACAACGCCCAAAAAAGTCTTGGAAGTAGCCGAAGAAATCAAACAGAGAAATAAAACCCCATTAGTAACACTAACTTACTACAACCCCATCTACCGAATGGGAATCAAAAACTTCTTTGAAACCGCCAAAGCCTCCGGAATCAGCGGAGTAATCGTTCCCGACCTCCCCCCAGAAGAAGCGGGCGAGTACAAGAAAATCGCTGAAAACCACGAGGTAGACACCATATTCCTAGCAGCTCCCTCCACTCCCACAGAACGCCTAAGAAAAATCGTGGAAATTACCTCCGGTTTCCTCTACCTTGTCTCAGTCTACGGAGTGACTGGAGCCAGACAGAATGTCCAAGACCAAACCATAGAATTGATTAGAAAAACACTCCCCGTCACAGAGGGAAAAACCCCGCTGGCCGTAGGCTTCGGAATCTCAAAACCAGAGCACGTAAAAACAATAATGCAGAGCGGAGCGGACGCCGCCATAGTGGGAAGCCAAATCATAAAAGTCATAGAGGACAAACACGACGACGAAGAAGAAATGCTCAAAACACTAAAAGAATACATCAACCAGTTAAAAAAAGCAACCATAAAGAACCATCCCTGAAAAACCTCAAACACAAAGGTAACAAGAAGCCCCCCTCCTATCAGCTACCAGCACACGTTAAAACCATGACTCGCAGAGACAAGTTTTCACTCTCCACAATGGAACAACTTTTTGCAAAAATATTCCCTTGAAGAGTAGAATGGTTTGGTGATTCGGCAGTAGCTGGATAGAAGCAAGACGAAGAGTCCCTTTTTAGGGCGTGGGATGAGAACTCACAGTTTTTTCCCTATTCTATAAGCATCCCTTTCTTCAGGTCTGTTATAAGCATTCATCCTTGCGGTATATTTGCCTAACCGGATTCCATTCGGGGTGATGGAGAATTCTCTCCAGTTAAGAAATTCCATTCTCGCTCCTAGTCCTTGAACTGTCATTTTTCGTTTCATTGCTCCATTCTTAGGCTGGAATTGCATCTCGATTATTCCATCAACTATGTGCTTGAAAGCGTTTATCTCCCTTTCTTGGTGCATACCGCTGGTCAGTACGGTGAATCCGAGGTTGTTTTTCTCCTCGATTATCGCCTTCAACCCCGTCATGAAGCTGTACGACTTTTGGAATCCTGCGTGCTCCATGAATGTGGAGAGAGAGTAGAAAACAATGATTCCCCCCGAGCCAATCTTATTTTGTGCATCGACAATAACTGATAAAAGTTTAGAAACATTCGTTAAGCTCTCTATCGAGAACTCATCACTACTGGCTTTTGGGTAACTATACCAAAAGGTGAAGCCGTCCACAAACTGAAAAAGGTTCCCTCTCTCAAAAGGTTCCACATCCCAGCCGAACTCCCTCATACGCCCCTTAATACTGTCGGGTGAACCGTCCAGAGTAATGTAGACAACCGGCTTCTTCACCGAAGCAGACAAGTAAGCGACTTGATTCACAAAAATCGTCTTCCCCACCTTGGGCGGACCGAGAACAAGGTAATTGCCAGAAGGCATTCCATCCCCGACCCAACTATCGAACTCCCTTATCTCCGTCCTATGCGTACCGGAAACCATACCAACGCCTCACAAGCAAACAATAAAAAGTTCCAACGCTCATAAAAGCAACTGTTTAGAAAAAAAATGAACGGTTGTTTCAAAATCTGAACAATACCAATATTTAGAGAATATCCCACTATTAAAAATT
>DXJA01000430.1 GCA_019056875.1 Candidatus Jordarchaeum madagascarense | reverse complement strand
TATCGCCTATATATTTATTAGCCACTATATTAGCCGAACCACAAAATTCGTGGAATCCATAAGAGTTGTTTGAAGCGATGTTACCCGAAAGAAGGTTGTTACTACATTCTTTACCAACACTGGAGTACAGATAGAAACCGTCATAAATATTGTCTGTGGCGTTGTTGCCTAAGATAAGATTGTTTGAACCCCAGATTAGGAAGAAGCCATTATCATTGTTAGTGGCAGTGTTACCCGTAATATTGTTATTATCCGAGCCCGCCTCTAGCTTGAAACCGCACCATCCATTGTTTGCAGCTGTATTATCTGCAAGTTCGTTGTTCGAACTAGAGAAAAGGTAGAAGCCGATGTAATTGTATGTGGCGTTGTTATTTCTTATTGTGTTATAGTAGGAGTCCCGAAGTACGATTCCACAGTAGTTGTTTGAGAAGGTGTTGTTCTCTACGACTGTGTTGTTTGTGTTTATCCAGAGACCATAGTCATATATGTCGTAATCTATGTTTGGATCATCGTATCCGCAGCAGTATAGTCCGCTGTTGTTCATCTGGAATGTTGCCCCAGCTCTTACCCAGAAAAGAAATCTGTAGCCAGCATTTGTGGTTCTTATGATCGTAGCGTCATTTTTAGTGTTGGGGCTTCCATCGGTATCATTGATATATAGTGCTCCTCCGCTCTGAACCTCTATACAGTTTGAACCATTGTCAGTACAATTAATCCATAAGGTTACGTCGGTTAGTGTGAGACTTCCCCCACTTGCTATTGTCAAGTTTCCATTTAAAATGATTACCCTGCCGTAAATTATTTGGGTATCCGTAATAATTGTATCATTCCAGATTTCTGGCACTTGTTCTTGGCTTCCCCAGCTCCCGTGGTTTGGTTCGGGGTTAATATAATTGCGAACTCTTACCCAATCATATTTACATTCTGATACACAAGAGGTAAGTAAGTCGATATAGAATGAGAAGTCTGCAAGTGTATTTTCACTAGAACTAGCTATTTGTGAATAGTTCAAATCCAGATATTTGCCAGTAAAGGCATTCCCATTCTTGGTGATTTGAAATATTTTATATGTTGTTGGTTGTGATGTGCTATAATAATCTTCATCATACCAGTATAAACCGCCAGTGTACCATGAAAACCTCATGGAATTAATGCCTATAAAATAATTTTGAGCACTATAAGAGTATTGCTGGCCCAATGCTGCGTCTACCATGGTTACCTGTGGAGAATGCATATCAACATTGCCACCGTCGGTCACTCCCAAAGTTTTAATTTCCGTTATGCATTTGCTTTGTGTAATCGAATTTTTGGTACGGAGGGCTAAATATCCATTCCCGCTTGTTATTTTCATGTCTAACTCACTATTAGAGACAGAAATCGAACCATATGGGTCTGAATTCACATCCCACCTTGTTCCATTCACTGCTGTGCCCAGAAAGTCGTCGAAGAAAATAAAGGTGTTATCGCCGTTGCTCGTGGTGGTGGCATCACTTTTACCGTAATAGATGTAAATATCTACTGTGGATGGGCTGGCTGGGATGCTATCTACTTCAACCCAGAAGGTTGCCTTATCCCCATCGGTCTTGCTCTCCATCCAGTAGTCTAGGAGGATGGTTTCATCTGATTTTGTGAATCTTACGTCGCCGAAATCGATTCTACAGTGGGTATCACAGTAAACGTTCTCGCCGCTATCGGTACCGCTGTCGTAGTGCACGGTTATTCTCATCTGGTAATTGGTCTGTGCACCCGCAGTACTCCCAACTATCGTGTGACTCTTACGGTAATTCCATCCGGATAACCAGTTTAGTTCCTCAATTCTCCAATCTCCATGAGATGGTTCCGGGCTGCAATAACTACGTATTCTTGCCCAGTCGTAATCTGCTCCACTCCTACTAGTTACTTTTAAAATCAAATAAAAAGGGAAATCATGAATGACATGAGGAATTGAACTGGCAATGACTGAACCATCTGCTTCCAAATACTGGTCTTGAAAGGTATCGCCGTTTTTTATGATTTGAAATATTTTGTAGGATGTGGGCTGTGCTGTAAAGTAATAACTCACCGAAGCATAACTATTGGGTAACTGATAATTTTCCTCTATGGAATAGCCTCCCCATTGGTTTACATCCGCATAATTGGTTGTGGATTTTACTGAGTTGAGATTCATCAGGATTTTTTAAAGGTTTAATAGTGGGTCGCTGGTTTTGAATTATCGATTCAATTTGGTAAAGAAGAGGATTATTTTGGTAGACAAGTTATAGTAAGCAACTCAATATAATGATAATGATATATTAGTCAACTTCGTGTTTTTTAAATTCAAAAATCGTTTTCAATACTTTTTCTGATATAGGAAACATGGTGATTAATTTTTGTTGATGTATGTTTAAGGATGTTCTAATACTGAAAATTAATTTAAAGGGATAAATCATAGTAAATACTGTAAGGAGGAATAGCTTTGTCGTTCTCAACAAAGGATGTGGAAAGGGCTGCTGAGCTTATCCGTAATGCTTCTTATCTAGTTGCATTCACTGGGGCGGGTATTTCGACTGAGAGTGGGCTTCCCGACTATAGGGGTCCGGAGGGTGTTTGGACACTTAGAGATAAGGGTTTGACGCCCAAATTGCCAACGAAGCCTTGGGATCAAATTGAACCGAATGAGGGGCACTACGCTCTGGTTGAGCTTTACAACATGGGATTATTGAAATACTTGGTATCTCAGAATGTTGATAATCTTCACATAAAATCAGGTATTCCCCGAGATATTATCGCTGAGCTTCACGGTAATTTTACTCTTATGAAATGCTTGGGTTGTGACGTACGTTTTTCAAAAGAAGAAATAGGATGGGACGATCTGGTACACGGTAAGGGCTACAGAACACAGACCCCACTCCCTGACCAACCAGTTTGTCCAAAATGTTCTGGTAGGATCATCTCATCGATAGTAAACTTTGGCGATCCAATGCCTGAACGTGAAATAGCAGAATCATCTAAACAATCACAAAAATGTGACGTAATGCTGGTAATAGGTTCCTCACTAAGTGTGTCTCCTGCTAATCAATTCCCGCTTATTGCAAAAGGAAGAGGAGCCAAAATAATAATTATAAACATGGGTGAGACTCAATTAGAGGAGATTGCAGACATAAGAATTCACGCTAAGTCCGGCGATTTCCTTTCTAAAGTACTCGACAAAATAAAAAAGAGGGACACGTGATCTCTTCCCAGACCAAAAACTATTTCATTTATTAGTAGAATTTTTGACGCCATAAGGTTAATTAGGAAGTTAGGATTATTCCCATCAAACGATTTTTGATGGTGAGGACTGTTGGGAGATACTCAGGGCTTGCGTGAGCCACCCCTTGAACTGGCGAGTGTCACCGACCACTGGGTTATTGGGCCCCTGCACTTCTACGATGTCTTGGTGCTCTTACTGGTTGCTGTCTTCACTGTAGGGTTGTTTGTTGTGGGTCCACCGTTATTCCTTGATGACTTCTACCACATGGGAGTTGCCCAGGAGGTATACACGTTTGGTTTTGTTCCCACTTGGGACTTCTGGGGATTTGTGCCAGTTGGCCGCCCTCACCTTTATCCGCCTCTCTTCCACGTTGTTATGGCTCTTTTTATGAAGTTTTCTGGCGGGGATGTTTTCTTCGCTGCGAGGGTGTTTAAGGTTATAACTTACCCTCTTCTTGTTTTCTGTTTCTGGTACTCGACAAAGGGTTTAGCGGGTAGGAAGGCGGCTTTCTACTCCACAATAGCGTTAGCTAGTATTTTCCCCCTGCTTGTCCTGAGTTATATAATCATGCCAGCAAGCCTAGTTCTTGCGCTTACCTGTCTCCTATTTCTAACCTTTACTAAGAAGAAGCTCTTATACTCAATAATTTTAATGGCGTTGATGTTGTGGCTTCACCTATCCCTGCCTATACTCATAATTATTGCTCTCTTCGCCTTCAGCTTGTTGAGAAGGAAGGAGGGATACTTGAAGTTCTTCCTGAAGGTGTTTGTGGCTTCCGCTTTAATTTACTCCCCTTGGTTAATTCACGTGGCTGCAAACATAGACTGGCTTTCTTCCGCCGGGTTACCCGTAGAGCTTTTTGTTCCCTTCATTGTCTGGGCTCTGGGGTTGCCTGCGTTCGTTCTCTCCTTCCGGTATTACAAGGCTGACTACTTTATTTACACCCTCTACGCTTTCGCACTAATCCCATTGTTTTCAGGGTATGGTGTCCGCTTCTGGGTTTACCTAGCAATCCCCCTGTCATTCTTCGTAGGCATAACACTCTCGAGGCATATCGGCTCAAGAAATGGAAAATGGAGAGCAGCAAAAATGATTCTCATACTCCTCTTAGCTGCTTCAGCACTTACGGTCACGCCAGCAATTGGGGGGGCGACACCGGTACAACAAGGCATTATCCCTTATCCGAATAATTCTTTCTCTTTCCTGCCCTCGCCCTTTCTTCAGCTACTCCTATGGCCGCCTCAGTCTAGGTCAATGATAACCCTGGATATTTTCCCACTTTACTTAGCATCCGGCTGGATAAGAGTAAATACTCAGCCCTTCCAACCCATCTGCTATATCGGCTTAAGTTCAACTGATGCCGCAGTCATAACAGCCTTCACAGGCAGACCAACAACGGGTGGAATGTGGCTTGAAGTCATGAATCCACTCACCCAAATAGTATCCCAATTGTATACATTAAAATATGGAACAGTGTACGTTGTGGGTCCGCCCTTCAAAGCACCCCCTGCCTCAATCCCCAGCACCCTAGTCGCAGATTTCGGTCCAATCAAAATATTTGTAAGAACATAGAATCTAAGCCCGCAAAAATTAGAAATAGTGAATTAACTATTACTCTTCGTTAATTTTATTAATAGAAATTTTAATAGGCTTTTGGAGGATCACCGAGTTGGGTCCAAGTTTGAATTACCACATTAGGAATTATCGGCCGGGCGACGAAAATCGGATTGTGGAATTGTTTAATGTCGGTTTCGGGGCGAATGATGTGTTCACCCCCAGGACGGTGGAGTTCTGGATTTGGCGTTACCTTAAGAAGCCTGGATTCGATCCCCAAGGAGTTTTTCTCGCGGAAAAAGATGGCAGGATTATTTCCTCGGTTATAGAAACTCTGAGAAAGGAGAAATTTGGAGAAAAAATCCTCAACTTGGGAGTAATTGATGATGTTGCCACTCCACCCGAATTACGGGGTAGGGGTTTGGCTAGCAATCTACTTGAGGAATCCATAAAATACGCGGAGCAAAAAAACCTTGACGGGCTAACGCTTTTCGCAGACCCCGAAGGCCCCGGCTACAAAATATACCAAAGACACGGATTCATAGACACGAAAAGATTTCATTTATACTTGAAAACCTTTAACCAAGAAGAACCTCAAGGCTATAAAACCCAAAGAGAGAGCGATAAGGCGAATATAAGATTTGAACAGTTAACTTCTAGGAACCTAAAGAACTTCGCCGAGAAGTTTAATGAAGCATACGATCAATTCGAGGCTTTCCATCCTCTGCGTATTGATGAAATACGGTGGAGGCTGTTATACCCTAAAACGGTATTTCCCAGTCAAACTTGGATGGTCAAAAAAGGCCAAGAAATCGTTGGAGGAGGCACCCTTCGTATACGAAAAATTAAGGCGTGGGGATCAGAAATCGACTCAGCTATAATAGAAAACGTATTCACTCTGAGTAGAAACGATATGAGCACAGCTAAAGTGATTCTATCAAAACTCTTAGAAGAGGGTAGAAATAAGGGATGCCCCATGGCTATTTGCATAATAAGCAGTAATTGTGATTGCGAATCTAAACCACTTGAATCGATAGGCTTTGTGAAAATAGCCGAGGATTCCCAAATGATCAAATGTTTCTCTGAATTTGACTTTTCGGAATCGGCAAAACGTTGCTGGTACACGCCTTATGATCATATGATAGGTTAATTCGTTATATTCATTAATTTGGAGGAATTTTAATGAGTGTTGATTCTTTGAAGGAACAGCTCGTGAAAAAAAGAACTCTGGAAGAAGTTTATGACATAGCCAAAGACTGTGTTCGATGTCCACTATCCCAATCAAGAACCAAAGTGGTATTCGGTGAGGGCGATTCCCGTACCAAACTGATGTTTATTGGAGAAGCACCTGGAGAACAGGAAGATATTCAGGCTCGTCCCTTTGTGGGAAGAGCAGGGAAATTTCTAGACCATTTACTAAAATTGGCAGGATTAGAAAGATCCAAGGTTTACATATCAAACGTTGTCAAGTGTCGCCCACCAAACAACAGGAAGCCGAGAAAAAAGGAGGTAGAAACCTGTAATCCCTATCTTCAAAAACAAATTGAGATAATTAATCCAAAAGTAATCTGCATTCTAGGAAGCGTACCCCTCGAAGCCCTGCTAGGCAAAACCGCTTCCATCGGTGAACTAAGAGGAAAACCTATCGAGAAGGAAGGAATTACCTATTTTCCCACATTCCATCCCGCTGCCACACTCTACCGCCCAGCAGTAAAAGAGGAAATGGAAAATGACATGCTATCACTAAAAGAATTGCTAGAAAAAAAGAAAATAAAAAGCTAAGAGAAGCAAACCCCTTAAACTTCTTCGTTGTTCGTTTCAAACAATTTTTCTTGAATGTACACACTTTCCTTTTTTCCATCTTCTTGGTAAACTATCTTCAATATTCTTTCGGGAATTTTTTCTTCCCCTTTCAAACCGAATAAAGGAATTTTTTCCATTCTCAATATATTTGTGAATGATATATAGGCTTGGAATGATTCACCAGTCCTAATAGACCGGCCCCTCATACTGATTCCATCATCGTCAATAACAACGGTTCCCTCATATCTGTAAAATGAGACGATCATCTTACCTCTCAGGGGTTCCATTTTTTTGTGATTTTTTAATTCATCGGGGGCTTCCTCTTCAAAAACCCAGAACGCCTCGTATTCTCTTTCCAAAATCTACACCTTAATACGCAATTCACTATTTCTCTAAAATATATTCTCCTTAACCCAAAGTTTTTATTTTAAACTTAAAAATCTCCCCAACCCGAGGGAGGGGGCAGATATTTTTATATATTTTTTTCTTTCGTAGTCTTTAACATGGTGGATAAGAGCAGAATTTAAACCCATTGTTTGCTAAGAAAAGCTGTCTACAAGGCTAGTGACTTTTAGAAACCTACCTGCAAAATTATGGGAACTTGTTGAATACCATTTCGTTAAAACAAATCGTCTTGGAAAAATAGTTAATATTATTAAATGTGTAAAGGAAGAAAAATTCATGTCGGCTATAGGTTTTTCAAGCACACTATTCCTCAATCTTAACTTGGAGGAAATTGTGGAAAAATCGGCGGAGTACGGTTACTCCTCAATAGAAATTTGGGCAGATATACCTCAGAAATGGTCAGGAGATTTCGATGAAAAAGAGCAACGAAAACTAGCGGATACCCTTGATTCATTCGGTTTTCAGAGCTCAATACACGCCCCGATCTGGGACGTAAATATAGCCTCACACATTACGAATTTTCGAAAGGAATCCGTGAATCAGATAAAATGGACCATGGATCTAGCCCAAAATCTGGGTTCAAAACTAATCACACTGCACCCAGGTCACATGCCCCCCTATCCATTTATCACGTCGTTGCGCGAAAAGGGGGAAAGAAACTTCATTGATTCACTTCAGAGTTTGATTGATTACTCACTTGAGACCGGAGTTCTTATCGGTTTAGAAAATGTTCCGATAAGCTTGAGTTTCTGCTACACACTTGAAGATCTTATCGAGTATGCTGACAATTTCGAAAAACTCAACGTGACACTAGATGTTGCCCATGCTTACATTGTTGAGAAGTATCTAGAATTACTAGACCCCAGAAGGGCGTTAGTTCCACCTGAAAAGAGAATGGTTGAAGCCATAAGAAAACTTGGAAAACGGCTGATTAACGTTCATCTTCATGATAATGATGGTTCCTATGATGCACACAAGATTCCCGGAGAAGGCACCATAAACTTTGGACCCATCGTGGAGGCTTTCAAAGAAATAAACTACAATGGTCTAATCACGCTTGAGATATGGGGCTCAAAAGAACCAGACAAAGCCGCCCTAAAAGCTAAAAATGTAACAGACAAAATTTTGGGAACTTGAACCATCATCCACACCATTTTTCTAATCAAAGGAAATAAACCATCAGTTAATGGACCACATCGAATTTCTTATTGTTATAAACTTCATTTTACCCAAAAGTTAATATAACTCAAAAATAAATCATCTTTTAAAGATGGTTTGGGAGGTATGATTTGATGGCAGCTCTAACCTCATGGAGAGAAAAGTGTATAATAACCTGCGCACTCACGGGAGGCGCTACCTTCCCCCAGCAGTCAAAGTACATACCCGTAACACCAGACCAGATATCAGACGAAGCAAAAGCCGCACGCGATGCAGGCGCAGCGATAGTCCACGTTCATGTTAGAAATCCACAAAATGGGCTCCCAACAGCCGACTTAGGTGTCTGGAGGGAAAACCTAGAAAAAATCAAACAAAAGGCTGATGACCTCATAATTTGCTGTACAACGGGCGGCGGTAAGGACATGACCCCCGATGAAAGAATCGCTCCGGCTGCAGAGTTCGCACCAGAAATGTGTTCCTGCAACACCGAAACAATGAACTTTTCCGTGTTCCCACTAGCGGAGAGGTTCAAAGACGACGAGCTACTACATGCGATTCTCATGTCAACAAAGGACTACGTATTCAAAAATACCTTCGCAGACGTTGAGAGATTCATGAGCGTCATGTATGAGAACGAAGTCAAACCCGAGTTCGAATGCTATGGTCCCAATGGACTTTGGAATCTTATGGCTATGATCCGGTTCGGATGGGTAAAAATACCCGCCCACATGCAGTTCGTTCTGGGAGTATTAGGAGGAACAGGAAACACTCCCTATGAACTAGTACACATGTACACCGAAGCCCATAGAATACTTGGAATGGAAAACTTCACCTGGTCTGTGATTGGAGTTGGATACCCAAGGCAATTCCATCTCGGCGCCGTAGCCGCGGTCATGGGAGGCCATGTGCGTGTGGGTCTCGAGGATAACTTATTCATCAAGTATAAAGAACTTTCGAAAGGTAATGGACCCATAGTTGAGAAGATGGTACGTATAATTGAGGATTTGGGCCGAGAAATCGCCACCCCGGATGAAGCCAGGAAAATGCTTGGACTCAAGGGAATCGATAAGGTAAACTTCTAAACATCTCTTTTTCCTTTTTTTTAAGAAATTTTTAGAAAAATAGAATCGAAAAACAGATTGTTTTTTGCACTTACCTCGACACTTCGATCAACATCCAAAAGATACTAGGCAAGCGTTGTGGAGTCTTTTTATTCCATTTTTTTATTAAACTGTTATTTGAATATGTCTTTAGTTTTCTT
Organism: Candidatus Jordarchaeum madagascarense; assembly: GCA_019056875.1. Lineage (GTDB taxonomy): Archaea > Asgardarchaeota > Jordiarchaeia > Jordiarchaeales > Jordiarchaeaceae > Jordiarchaeum > Jordiarchaeum madagascariense. Next base: position 1,344 of record DXJA01000430.1, on the reverse strand, counting down.
CTCCATTTCCTTGACGTCGCCTTTCTTCAGGTTCTTAGGGTTGTAATATTTTGCTCTGGATGATTCGGGAAGCCAGTTATCAGGTACACTTATACTCTTGGCTTCTCCAGTCGGACTAGGTGGAGGCGCTGTTTCATACGCTTGTGGTGCTGGTTGAGGTGCAGGGTACTCCTCTCTATAAGCAGGCCTACTCGGAGCTTGGTATTCCGGAGCAGGGCCATATTCCTGAACTGGTGACGGGCGGGGAACTTTTACCTGAGCTTCGGGTCTGATTTTTCCTAAAACCCTTGAAACCTCTTGCCTGAGTTGCATTGATGGTGGGGGGGTGTATCCTCCTGGACCGTATGGTGTTTGAGCCGCGGTTGCAGCGGCATCGTGGAGTTTATTCATTTCCTTTGAAAAAACTGAGGGTTTGACAAATTTTTCCTCCACTATACCGCCTCGCATGGGTCTATATCCTCCGAATCCTTCCTCCTGTGACGGTTCTCCGATTCCTAGTTCTTCTTTGGTAACGTAACTCGCGGGTTCTGGTCGCCTCTCAGGTTGTCGGGTTGGAGTGCTTGGACGGTAACCAGCTTCTTCATCTGCCCCTCTTGAACGGGCGGCATAAGTTTCTGCTGGCGGATACTCTTCTCTTGTTGGTGGTGTGTACCCTTCGACTAATGGAGGTTTACTAACTGTTGCCGCTGGTCGTTCGATTCTGAAAGATGGCCGCCTTATGGCTTCTCCTCCTTCTCCCGAAAAGGAGGTCCAAGTTTCAATGCCATCTATCCTGCTTTCAAGGTCAGTGATTTTTTGAGTTATGAAGGCTATTTCCTGCCTCACTGTTTCTGTATAATGGTCGAAGACTTCCGCAATTTTCTCAATCCCTTGTTCAAGCCTTTTTAGGGCCTCTTCAACCTTTTTGTCTTTTCCCATAGGGGCCTCCCTCTAAAAAATTTGAGGTATTTACATATCTTTATGTTTTTTGACTATAAATATCTATCAGTCCGTTTAGCGGGAGACGGTGTCTTTTGATACGTCCATAGCCCTCCGGTTTCTCTGACGCTTGCCCTCTCCATGAACATGGCTAGAGCTTTGAGAACCTTGTCTTTTGGAGAGTGTAGTTCGAAGAAGGGGGTTACCTAATTCTCGCTGAAGGTTTCGCCGAATGTTCTACATTTAAGGAGGATGGTGTTCTTCTTCCCGTAGATTCTGTATAGGGCTAGGTTTCCTTTACCCTTCTTACCTTCCCTTGCAGTCCGGATGTGGGCAGAAGAAATTCCAAGTTTAACTCTCTCTTAGCCATAAGGTTCATTGTTAAACATAGGCATGCCACCAAAAAAATTTCGGGAATAATGCGAG
>DXJA01000429.1 GCA_019056875.1 Candidatus Jordarchaeum madagascarense | reverse complement strand
TTTTTTCAAATTGATATAATCGATTCTAATTAGCGTAGATATAATCTTTTCGGATTAGAAACACTTCCTTGAAAAAAATAAGGTAGCAGGGAAAAATCCCTAGAAGCAACTTGGGTGGCTATGTCCTTATAGGTGCAGGGCTAAAGGATATGGATGCGAATAAGAGACTGGTTGAGGAACCCCCCCCATTAATAGAGCTCAAGATGAAGGACTAGAGAAACTGGTGGCTAAACAATAAAGCTTCCTTGGTCAGCGGCCCATAGACTGGTTTTCATCTTATTCTCTTATCATTCTAGTGCCGCACTTGGGGCAACTTAAATTAGTGCAGGGAACTCCTGCCTGGTGGGGTACCTTGTTTCCACAACTGGGACAAACACAGTTTCCTCCAGGACCAGCAGCGTAGGGGCCTCCCATTCTACCTCTACCAGCACCTCCTCCTCTGCCTCTGCCTCTACCACTCATGAATTCACCTCCTCTAACTTTTTTATATTTATAGGGTTGCCATTTTATATTATTTTTCTCCAGATAAATATTTTTTTAGGGGTTCTGCTTCTCCGTATTTTTCGAACCATCCATTATTTGCTTTGTTTTTACAGTCCACAGCTTTAATGTAGGGTTTAATGTCAAGTAGGGGAGACTCGTCCAGTGCATCTATACAGGTTGTGTGGATTATATTATCCATTATTTTTTTGATGCGCACAATGCTTAGACCTATTGGATTTGGTCGAAAGGGTGATCTGCTCGCAAACTTGCCGACGCTATTTCCTCCACACCATGGGGGAAATGCACTCGTAGATTCACTGATTCCCGCTTTATGCAAATAAAAAATGACGTAAATGTAGTTGAAATTTTCGAGTTCCTTTAGTCCTTCTTTATACTTAGGGTCAAGTATAATAAGGAATTCTCCCTCCTCACTTTCCACAGGTTGAAACGGTCCCCTATCGATGTAAGGCGTTCTAATTACTCCGATTTGCTTGAAATTGAAACTCAACTATTATCCTCCGTTAATTTTGTATTGTATGCATGGTTCTTTAGTTAGATTAGAAATTCTCAAGGTTAAGAACCAGTATAGATTATTAAACTATATGGAAAACGAAATGGGTTAAACTACTTGAGAAAAAAAGTTAAAGTTAGCCTTCTAAGTCCAGGCATGCTATGTCTCAAGACCGACTAAATTATAAATGAAATATTACTATACTACTAATTTAAAATAAGATTGAGTTTGGAGAGGAAATATTTTGTCTAAAGCGAAGGTGAATAAAGGGTATTCTATAAAGGCTATAGCTTTGGATACAGGAGGCACCCTGTCGGACTCGTTTATTATCGATGAGGAAGGAAGATTTACAGTTGGAAAAGCGCAGACCACCCCTCAGGATGAGTCGGTGGGAATCTTTAACTCTATGGGTGATGCACTGGGCCAATGGAATATGAAATTGGAAGAATCAGCAACTTCGGTGGAAGCTCTGGTTTACTCGGGCACTGCGATGATTAATCGGCTTCTGGAGCGGAAAGGAAACAGCAACATCGGGGTCATAGTGAACGCGGGATTTGAAGATCTCCACAGATTGGGGAGAGCTCTTCAGTGCTGGGTGTGGCTCGACTATGCGGGACGCCTACACGCTAGGGAGCATGAACACCCCAAACCACTCATCCCCAGGAGACAGATCAAGGGGGTTCGTGGGAGAATCAATTTCTGGGGAGAGCAACTGATCCCCCTTTACGAAAACAATGTAAGGAAAACGGTTGAAGAGCTGCTCGACATGGGCGTTGAAAGCATCTGTGTTTGCTTGCTCTGTTCTTACATGAATCCGATGCATGAGAAAAGGGTTAGAGAGATTGCGGAAGAAGTTATGGCAAAGAAGGGCAAAAAAATTCCCATAGTGTTATCCTGTGAGCATAACCCGGTAAGGGGCGAAACTCCTAGGCTTAACTCTTTAATAATCGAACAGTACGCGGCTGAGCCGTCAAGAAAACAATTGATTAGAATCGCGGAACACTTCCGAGAAAAAGGTGTGCCGGCTCCCCTCAGGGTCATGACCTCCTATGGTGGGACAATTTCACCCCAGCACAAACAGCTAATAACAATACTGATGTCGGGCCCCATTGGGGGAGTCATTGGCAGCAAGTTCATATCCGAAAAATACGGAATAAAAAACCTAGTGTCCTCAGATGTGGGAGGAACCAGCTTCGACGTAGCCCTAATGATGGAAAAATATGTTCCCACCAAGTGGGAGAGCTCCATAGGAAGATTCATACTAAACATACCCATGCTCGCCCTAGACTCCATAGGCGCAGGCACCGGTATGTACGTTAGATACAATAAAATTTCGGAAAACCTAGAATTTGGACCCGAGAGTGCGGGTTACCGAATCGGAGTGTGCAACGAAAAATCGGGCATAGAAACGGTAACCATGACCGACTGCAGCCTGATTCTGGGATACCTCAATCCCAACTACTTCCTCGGAGGAAAGATCCCCTTAAACAAAGAACGCGCATACCAGTACATCGAGGAACAGCTGGCAGAACCACTAAAAGCAGACCCCTACAGTACCGCTAGGGGCTCCCTAGACTTGATAGAGATTAATATGAAAAACCATCTAAACGGTATGATACAAGGACTTGGGTTCAGACCTGAAAATTATGCCCTCATATCCTTCGGAGGAGCAGGCCCACTCCACGTTGCAGGCTACTCCCGAGAATTAAACTTTCAGGACATACTGATACCGGAATGGGCAGCAGCATTCTCAGCCTTTGGATGTGCATGCGCCGATCACTCCTACCGACACGAAAAAACCATGGACCTAATAATAACCCCCGACGGCGGCATGAACCCCATAGTGGCCATGATGCTCAACGCCACATGGGCGGACCTAAAACAAAGTATTGCCCAAGAGTTCCAAAAGGAGGGAAGAGACCCTAGCGAAATGGTGTTCAAACCCTCCGTCAGGCTAGAGTACTTGGGAATGCTGGACGACCTAGAAGTTCAGTCACCCTCCGATAACCTGCAACCAGATGATGCGTGGACCATCGCAAGAAGATACGACGAACTCTTCGAAGAAATCTTCCGCAGAGGCACCAAAAGCCCCGAGTTGGGATACCACATCACCAAAGCGGTGGCAACAGGAGTGGTGCCAGTGCCCAAACCTCAACTACCAGAACATGAGCTGAGCGGAAAGGAACCAGAGGAAGAGGCATCCAAAGGACACCGAGACATATTCTGGGGAACAGGTTGGCACCAGGCTTCAATTTGGGAAATGGGACTACTTAAATCTGGAAACGTAATAGACGGTCCGGCGGTCATTGAAGCTCCGGCAACAACTCTGCTAGTTCCACCAGGCTTCACCGTTACCCTTGATAAACACAGAATTTTCCACATGGAGGTGGCATAAAAAATGGTTAGAAGGTGCGGATGGGAAGGAAAAACCCTTAAAGAAATGCTTGAGCAAAGCGAGAGAGTTTTTAAAGAAACTGGCAACTACTGCGGAATCGATAAGCTAAGATTGAAGGAAGAGGATCCCTTCCGATACGAGAGGGCTTATGCTAGCCTGAGAGGGGCGTTGGTTTCGGCTAGGGAAACTGCACTGCACATAGCGGCCTCCCCCATTGTAAAGGAGATCGGTGAACTGTGCTTTGCTTTATACACTCCTGAGGGAGACTCCATAGTGGTTTCAACCGGTATTCTGGTTCACGTCCACACTATGAGCGAAGGCATAAAGTTCATGATACGAGAGGGATACGAAGAAGACCCGGAAATCAATCCCGGTGACATCTTCCTTAACAACGATCCCCAGTGTGGAAACGTACACACCACGGATGTGCAGACCATCATTCCCATATTCTGGAAGGACGAACTGATAGGCTGGGCGGGAGGAGTCACCCACCAGATTGACACCGGAGGAATCGTCCCGGGCCACGACCTGACCGCTGCTATTCAGCGTTTCGACGACGGAGTCTACTACACTTGCCGAAAAATCGGCTCCAACGACAAGATATGGAAAGACCACATGATCAACGCTCGAAGATCCGTGAGAACACCCCTTTACTGGGAGCTGGACGAGAAGTGTCGACTAGCGGGAGACCTGATGATTAGGGACGCAATCTATGCATTCATAGAGCGGGAAGGAATCGACTACTACAAACGCTTCATAAAGGAGGCCATAGAGGAAACAAGAAGAATCTTCAAGGAGCGGGTGAAAGAACGCCTGATACCGGGAAGGTACCGAGCAGCCTCCTTCTTTGATATACCCTCAAAGGACTTGGCATGGCAGCCTAGGGCGAAAATTAATAAGATCTCTAATGAGCCCATAGAAATCATTGTTAAAGAGGATGGCAGCATGTCCCTGAGCTTTGACGGAGCCAGTGGACCGGGAGCAAACCCCATGAACTGTGATAAGGGAGCAATGGAGGGAGGCCAATGGGTTCTCCTGACCCAGATCATGATTTACGGAGACAAGGTAAACGACGGAGCATACTTCGCCATTGAAACCGATTACCCACTGGGAACGTGGAGCAATCCCGGAGATCCCTATCTCTCCTATCAAAGCCCCTGGGGTAACCTGATCCCAGCATACACCGGAATGATGAAATGTCTGTCTTATGGATTATTCTCCCGGGGATACAGAGAGGAAGTGGTTCCGGGATACGGTTTTACCGGAGACGCGATACAGGGCGGAGGAATCTATTCTGCTGGTCCGCTGATGGGACAGAGGTGGGCGTTGTCAACTTTTGAGATTAGCGGTCAGGGATTGGGGGCAAGCGCGGTAAGAGACGGATTGGACTGGGGATACGCAATGTGGAATCCCGAAGCGGATCTCGGCGACGTTGAAACTTGGGAACTGTTCCAAGGGGGCATACCCTACTTAGCGAGAAGAGTCAAACCCAACAACGCAGGATATGGCAAATACCGAGGAGGCTCAAACTACGAGGGCGTGGCAATGATCGCCAATTCCAAGGAAGTGGACTTCTTCGGAGCCCGGGATGGAAACGTTTTCCACGGATCCGGTGGAATGCATGGAGGCTATCCCCAAGCAACTGGATACCGACTCTACGCCCAAAAAACAAACATGAAAGAAATAATTGAAAACCAGAAGGACTATCCACTAGGAGATCCAAATCCTTCAAACGGGGAATTCGAAAGATTCTTGAAAGGAGAAATAACTAGAAGGCCCTACTGTACAATGTATCCCATAACCCTCGATAACTACGACTTGGTTCACTTTGCATTGAGCGGCGGACCGGGATACGGCGATCCCTTGGAGAGGACCGTGGAGCGGGTTAAGCAAGATCTTGACAACGGAATATACACTAGTGACATAGTCTACAAAGTTTATGGCGTGGTGGCAAAGTACGACGAAGCTAAGGATGAATGGATAGTAGACGAGAAGGCCACGGAAAAGCGTAGAGAGGAAATTAGGAAGGAGAGGAAGGATAAGTCTCTACCCTTCAACGAGTTCTGGGAACGAGAGCGGAAGAAACTCACCGAGGGAAAGTTAGGTGAAACGCCGAGCCGTATGTACTCCGAGAGCCTGAGATTGTCTAAAAAGTGGGCGAAGGAGTTCCGAGAGTTCTGGAAACTGCCCGAGGATTTTCAGGTGGAGGTGAAATGAGTGACTAAATACGATAAAAGGACTTTGGAGAGATTAATCGAAGGGAAATTGGTTTGGGATGAGCTTAAACCCATAATTAGCGGAAGAAAAGACGCAGATAGATTCGATAGGATTATGGAGATTCTGCAGGAACGTGTTCCGTGGAAGGAAAAAATCCTGTTGCCTCTACACGAACATCTTTACGTGGTATCAAAAGGGGGTCAGAGAATTGTCAAATGCGACTGCGGACACGAATTCGGAGACTACAGAGAGAACTGGAAAACGAAGTGCCGGGTGAGAGTCAGAGACACCATAGAAGATATAGAAGAACTCTACCCTAAGTATATGGGAAGCGACCCAGAGTGGGAAGAAATCCGAGAATACTACTGTCCAGACTGCCTAACACTACTGGATGTTGAGTGTACACCCCCAGGATACCCCACTGTGTTCAACTTCCTACCCGACATTGAAACATTTTACGAGAAATGGCTGGGCAGACCCCCACCAGATAAAAAGTAGACTAGTTCAAAGTAAAAAGATGTAAAACAAGGGAAAACTTACCCTTCTTTCTTTCTCCTTTTTTATGTTTTCTAGAGGTAAATCCTAC
>DXJA01000428.1 GCA_019056875.1 Candidatus Jordarchaeum madagascarense | reverse complement strand
ATAATATTCATATATAAATAGTTTAAATGAAATATTAACAAAACCATTTTCCTGACGACAAATAAGTTTAAACAAGAGGCTCTTCAAAAAAAGCAGGTATAATCAATATTTCAAAAACTTTAAAGGTGTCCAAAGTTGGAAAAGAAAGATAGGTTCTGTCCCAAGTGCCGAGTTAAATACAAATCAACTGATTTTGACTTTTGTACGTACTGCGGTGGGAGACTCGTAGATAAGTATGATGAATACATCCGTGAAGATAAAGGAGAAACTATTAAAGGAATGAAGCATAGGACACGGGCATCCTGGGGGTGGATCCCCGCAGTATTGGGATATACTGCTTCATTTATTCTGCTTATTCTATTTCAAAATCTACTATCAGGTATAGGTTCAATTTTAATTCCCTCCTTCATAATTATACCAGTCTTTGGTCAACTAGTTTTAGTGGCAGGTCCAGAGTTGCTAGTCTTTATCACTTTGGGTCAATTTGGTCTAATAGTAGTACCACTTCTGTATCTAAAATTGAAGGGCTCATCAGTAAAGGAATTGGGTTTCGATTTTGAGGATAAAAAGGAAGTACAAAAGGATATTGTAGTAGGTGTAATTGGCGGAAGCCTAATGATGGGCATATCCGTGTTCGTTTCGTGGGTAACGTCTAATACTTTAGGTTCACTTTACTCACCCTTCGACATTTACCTTTCAGAATATTTCTCTTCTATAAACAACGCATCCTTTATGGCCATTTATCCTTATCAGTATATTCTACTTATACTAAGTATGTTCCTAGTTGTTGCACCCTGTGAGGAAATATCGACCAGAGGTTTCCTACAACAAGGTCTAGAAAATAGTTTTGGAAAATGGAGTGGACTCATTATAACTGCGATAATCTTTTCAGCGCTACACATAATTTTATATCCTAACAGCGCATCTGCAGTATTAGGTTTCAGTTACATCGGCTCAATCGCGGCCATTTTAGCTATACCCTCTTATTTGGCTCTCTCATTAACACTAGGCGTACTTCTTCAGTATAGAAAATACCGAATAATCACTACAATAACAACACACGCAGTTTATATGGCAATTCTGGTTTCAATATACTACTTTCTCAACTATTGGATTTACTTCTACTTCTAAAAACATATAGAGTATCGATTAAAATTCAGACAATAAAAAATATAACAAACCATGCGAAATAGAATATTAAGGACAAAATCGTATATTAATTATAAGTACTGAGTCCACAGTACCTTAAAAATCCTAAATGAGGTAGAAAGCGATAACCAAAGAGTTTTTAAAAAGGTTAAACATAATTTAATAATAGAAAGCTAAAAAACAAAAACCTCAAAATAAAAGCAAAAATAATAAGAAGGGTTAAAACTTGGGCAAGAAAGAAGAGAAACTATTACGATTCGTCTCAAAGGCATGTTCCTCCCTACTCAGTTCTTCTAACAAATATATTGAGTCACTCAAAAAAGCACAAGAATCCTACACTAAATCAGTAGAAAAACTCCAAAAAGAACTCGAAAAAGCTGCAAAAGGAATGGAAATCGACCTCGTATCCGCCGACCTATCAATACCCGCAGCTCCAGGAATGGCAACTCAAGAAGCAATAGTAACATCATCCGCTCCAATAGAATCATTCGCCAGTAGAAGCGCACCTGATGATGTGTTTGGCATGTTTTCCTCAAAAACTGGCCCACCACAAGCTGTATCGGCAGGCGCACCGCCATCGGCAGGCGCACCGCCATCAGCAGGCGTACGACCCCCAGTAGGCGCACCGCCATCAGCAGGCGCACCACCAAGTATGGGTGCACCTAGTGTATCTGCTTCGCCTGCAATGGGACTTTCTGCTGTTCAACAGGATCCTGCCTCTATTACGGATCTCAGGAACGCTATGATGACGGAGCTTGGAAGATTGAAGAAGCTTTTTGCTTCGGAGGAATAATTAGTCACTTTTTGGGGAGAAGTTTTCTATTTAATGCTTCTCACCTTTATATTTAAATTCTAATTTACTATTCATTAGTATCTCTTGGTTGTTCAAAGTTATTTTTAGTTAGGAGATAGTTAGAGAAAAATATAGTGGGATTATAAATTTTGTGAACTATCTTCATTATGGTATGTTTAAATGTGATCAGGGAGGAGAATTATTAGAAAAAGAAACATTTTTGGTTTATAGTTTTGTCCAATTATTTGACGTTAAACATTAGTTATTAATATTTTAAAATTTTCTGAACATGTTTAGAAAATTAATAAATAGATGGAGTGGAGCGGATTTTAATGAATTTTACTCGCATCCTTTCCTCCTGAAATACTGTTTAGGATTGGTTCATTTATCATTTGTACCGTAATTCATAGAGTTCGCTACTGTTTGGTATATAGAAGATGTCACTGTAAAAAACGACTGGTTTTCGGAATAAAACTGCTAGTTTTAGGAACGGTGATATTTGATCGTCTCCCTTAAAGATAATTCTTGCGGATATAGCGCCGCCATTTTCTTTAAAATCGGCTGGAGCTATTATTGGTACACGCTCTTCTTTTGCCTTATTTTTGACTTTATCTGAGAATATTTTTTTCTCATCCTCTTTGGGCATGATTTTTCCTCCTGTATGACTCTTTAAGTTTTTCTTATAAATTAGTATTAATGCATTGATAATATTTAAATTTATGATTTTTTTGGATTTTACATTGTCTTTATCATAATTTGTGAATAAGTGTATAATAACCTTTTTTATTCATGAGGAAAACGAAGTCGTCTAGTTTAAAGCTACTATTTGGATGTTTAGACAATACTTCTATTAAATAATCTAAGATTTTATCCTTGTTTAGAATAATATATT
>DXJA01000427.1 GCA_019056875.1 Candidatus Jordarchaeum madagascarense | reverse complement strand
TAAGAGGTGCACCCTGAACATGAAACTGTTCAAACCCGCCCCACCAGACGTGGAGAAACTGGCAAGAGAAAAGAACACAAAAGCCCTAATAAAAGCCCTAAAATACAAGGACTCCGAGATTAGAGCACACGCCGCAAGAAAACTGGAATGGATACCCGACCCCCAAGCACTAGAGCCACTAATACAAGCCCTCAAAGACGAAGACCTGATGGTCAGAATCCACGCCACAGCAGCCATCACCAGAATGCCCTACCAAATAGTAGAGGAGCGCATCATCCAAGCCCTTAAAGATTCAAACCCCGACGTGAGAATAGGCGCCGCCCGGATTCTCAATTTTAGGGCCGGAAAAAAGTCCCTAGAGCCGCTGATACAAGCGCTGAAAGACGAAGACCTTCTAGTAAGAATGCACTCCGCATACGCCCTCGAAAACATAAAAGATGAGAAAGCAACCGAACCCCTGCTACAAATCCTAAACGACGACCACGACCGATGGGAAGTGAGAGCCGCAGTGGCAAGAACCCTCGGAAAATACCGGGAAACGAGAGCCGTGGAAACAATAATCCAGTTCCTAAACGATGAAAACTTCATGCTGCGAATGCACGCCATAGAAGCCCTAGGAGACATAGCAGACCCAAAAGCCACAAAACCCCTAATCCAGACCCTAAAAGACGAATGGGAATCACTCCAACTAGACACAATAAACGCCCTCGCAAAAATAGGAAAACCCGCAGTAGAACCCCTAATCCAAACCCTAAAAAACAAAAAAGAACACCAAGACATCAGAGCAGGAGCCGCCATAACCCTGGGAAAAATAAGAGACCCGAGAGCGGTGGAACCCCTAATACAGGCTATCCTCGAAGAGGAAAACAGCGAAGTGCGGCACTCAGCAATGTACGCCCTCGCAAGAACAGGCAACCCCAAGGCGATTGAAACCCTACTCCGCATCATAAAACAGGACCCCGACCCCGAGGATCGAAACGCCGCAACACACGCACTAAAAAACATGGAAGCAGAATGAGGCAAATATATAGAAATAAGAGAAACGAAAGTACTATGAGGTGTTAACCTAACACGCATATTCGGGAATGTGTGGGGGAGAATCTTTCTGTATTTGTTATAAGCGGAAATTTTATATCATCACTATGTATATACAGTATATACATAATGCGGTGTGCTTCAAAACGAAGCTACCACACAAAAGAGGGCGAAAAAATGACTGAAGAGAAGCTCATAGCCGAAAAAACACTGAGTTTGGCAAAAAAGATGGCTGAAATCAGCATCATCCTCTCCCAACCCAAACTAACAAAAGAAGACAAAGAGAACCTCAAACGCCACTTGAACCGCCTTCACACCAGCGTTATGGGAAGAGATGTCGGACTAAGCGCAGACATAGCAGCCATAGCCAGAGCCGCCGCACTGAAACTAAGAATAGAAACAGAAAAACCCCTACCCGAAGCGGAAATCGTAGCCTTCGGAAACGGCGCACACGCCACCTTCCCAAAAAGCATGATTGGAAAGAAAATAAAATACTACCCCGTGGAGTGAGAAGAAATCCCAATAGAAATATTTGAAGCCGCCAATCGTGGAGAGTCTGAAAAGTCTCAAAGGAGGAAACAGAAAATGAGCGAAGAAAAAATATTCAAAACCTCATTCATGGAATTTGGTGATTTGCCAAAATTCCGTATAGTTTTCGACATGGAAAAGGATAAAACATGGATAGAATATGATGATGGATACACCGAACCATATCGTGAATTTGGTCCTTCGATTGCAGGATACCTAAACACCCGACTAGGACTTGCCCTGTATATTGTACCCAACGAAATCGTAAACGAAATTCGAACCTTTTTAAACAAATAATTCCTTTCCTTTTTTTACGATTCTTCCAGAAATTCGTACAACCTAACCAAAACCGTTTCCAGACATAAAACTATACATAAAACTATAAATGCGTAAACAATTCATACAATAGCAGAAAAGCAAAAACAGTAAAATGGGGACCACGATGGCAACATGCAAATACCAATATGAAGAGTATAAATGTCCTAGAGAAGCTATGAAAGACTCGCCTTCCGGTCTTTGCATTCTCTACAAAGACCTGAAACACAAAGACCCAGAAAAAAGAATGAAGTGTTCTATAAAGAAACATCGCTCAGATCTTTGTAGCTGATTACTTTGCTGGAATTTTTCTTATCGCTGTGGAAGCATATATTTATTAATTTTTATCAACAAATAAATTAAGTAGTATGTCTTCTAATAGTCTTGATGAACTTTATAAGGAATATCTAACAAACGCGAAAAATGCAAAATCTCATATCGCGAAAAATCATGTTCTTTCCAAAATGCTTGAAGATTTCTTCGAATTAACAACTGAAGAGATAATTAAAGGAATTGAAATATATTTGCGGGGGAGAGTCTATAAAAAGAATATTAACGCAATCAAAAGAGGACGAATCGATTTATTATTACCCGATGTTATCGTCGAATTAAAAGTTGACTTTAATAACACAGATGGAAATAGCGTCCTATTTCTTTTGCAGATGTGTTGATCTATATCTTAAGAATAATGG
>DXJA01000426.1 GCA_019056875.1 Candidatus Jordarchaeum madagascarense | reverse complement strand
TTTCAGCAGTATATATAGTAATGTTCTTTTCTTAATATACGACAGCAATGATGTTATAGAAAATCCAGACGAGTTTAAAACAAGCATTGAGAGAAAATCAGATAACATTATGGTATTAGTAGTAAAAAGGAGTTTATAATCTATTTTTTAAAAAAACGCGAAAAAGAGGAGTTTTTGAAAGATTAGGGCAAGTCCATTTCCACTATGGTGTACCCTTGCTTTGCTTGCTCTATGATTTCCTCGTCTTCTTCGGTGTACTCGATTATGTCTTTTATAATCCATTTTATCGCTTCTTCGCCTGTTAGAAGATTTTTTATTTCCCCATTATAGTTATCGGGTTTTAGAATTAGAAACCAGCCATCTGTGTAAGCATTTCTAATATTATGAGGGGGAGACGATATTCTATCCGGATTAACTTCAACAATGGTTCCCGCTAATGGTGCATAGAAGGGCCCAATATATTTTACGGTTTCTAGAAGACCGAATGCTTGATCCTGTTTGAATCGTGTTCCTGCCGGTGGCAATTCAATGACGTAGGGTAATGGATGAGTGATAGTGGTAACCGTCATCGGTATAGCACCGTAGTAGTCCAAGCCTATCCTGATATTTCCATCATCCAATTTTTTAACCCACATATGGCCCCGTTTATGGTGTGAGTAGTAAAGGTCTAGAGGAAAGAACATATCTCCTACTTTTGCAACTTTCGCCATTTTAATCACTGCATTGAATCATTTTTCAAATCCTGAATCTTATTTCCCTTAATTCTTGCACACCTTTAGTGTGGTCTGGTGGTATAGTCAAGTTCCCTGAAATATAATTCAGCGTATCCACAATCAAGGCATACATAGGCATCAGCAGGGAAATTTCTCCCCACCTCAAGTATTGAGGGAACAGAGACTTCCTTCATTTGGATTTTTTCTGATTTACATTTCGCGCATTTTGTTACTTTGGACATAGACACCTACACCTCTTTTTGAAATTTTTAATTTTAATTAGTAAATAAATTTGGTTTTTTATATCACATTTTTTACTAATGTTTATTAGCCGTGTTTGTTATGGTTAATTTTAGGTCTCCAATAAAACCGGAGTTGATTTGAGTGCCCCACAGATCAGAAGAGAATGAACCCTCAATGAGCGATTCACATAGTTCCTTTTCGTCGAAAGATTTTAGATTCGACATCAGCCGGTTTCAATGCCCACATTGCAACTCTTTTTCTGTGGAGGCTTTAAGAGATGAACCTGTTGTATCCGGAATTTTTCGCATCTTTAAATGTAAAAAGTGTGGGAAGGAGTTTGGTAGATTCGTTGGGAGGGGATAAGAAGTTACCCTTTGTATTGGGGATGCCCCGGTGGATAATAAGGTTCGTAGGATGCGAAGGTTTTGTATTTCTGTAGAACCGCAACGTCACCCTTGATTTGCATTTCTCCAGAATAGAATTTTTCAGCTAAATCCACTTCTTTTGTGTGCTGGCCGACCCAATCATCACTGAACATTATGACAAGGGCGTTGATGTTTTTTGGTTCCTCGGTCACAATTTCTGTTTCTTCAAGTATTCCATCCTCTTTAAATTTAAACAGGTATCCTCGGTTCAGGTCTCTCATCCAGAAGCACATTTGAAAGGGGTCCCATCCCTCACCATAACCTTCCTCAGACATAGCTTTCATTCTTTTGGCACTATGATGATAACACGCATCAGTTTGTTCTGCAGAAGCCATAATATTACACCTCTCATTAGGGGAGCTTGTCCTTAATTTTTATGGTTGCTCCCAGCCGTTTGGATATGAACCATACTTTTTAGATGCTTCTACCCAAGCTTGGTAGTTTTCCATGGGTATCCAGTAGTCACTTGGTCCGGGGTTCCAGTACTTGCTCTTTGGATTCGAACAGGCAATCTTGAACCGCTCTTTCTCATAGGCCGCAATATCCTCAAGTTTAGCCGCTTTAATCTTATCCCAGTCAGGGAAGTCGAACCACATCTTATCATAGTGGAGACATGTTTTTAGTGCGTCCTCTATGGGCCACACGTGGTCACTGCCCACCATGTACGCATATTTCCCGTGGGACTGAATTAAGATGTCCACATGTCGTCTAAAGTCTCCGCCAGTAATCAGTGTTCCTCCTGGAGGCCAGTGCACCTCCTTACAAAGATCTACGTGGTATTGTATCAAGTCTGCTGTCATTTCCGTACTCATGGTGTTAAGGCCATCGCAGAAGAACATTATGTCAGTGCCAGCGTCCCTCACTGCTCTGTGATGTCTGATGCAGAATCTGAGAGCTTCCCTCATGCACATGTGGTACCATTCAGGGTTTCGCTTATACATTATGGCTCTCTCTCGAATACCCAAGGTTGGACCGATGGCTGCTCCGGCGGTGGCAATGGGACCTACACAGGTATTGGTCATAAGAGGCATCACTCCCCAGAGTCCTGCCTTTCTGAGATACTCCTTAATAACTCTGATTTCCCAAAGCTGGTGTGCATATGCTCCGTAGTCTGCTTCTGGTACTTTGTGTGAAAGGAAAGGAGCCGTCCTGTATGGTAACCAAGGAACCTTGAAGCCAGTCTCCATTGCTCCGGCGCTTCTACACACAGGAGCCGAGGTTTCCTTTAAGTAGACATGTCCACCCCACTCTGCTTCAGAGTAAGTGATTTTGTGGGTGAATATAATATCAGTAGCGAATTTTGCCACAGCCATGGTGGTCGCCAGTACATGTAGCTTGGGATACCTATGAAAGTCTACTCCCTTCAGAACTATACCCCAGGAGTCTAACAGTCTTGGGGCGGTTGTTGCAAGTGCATAGTTGCCTGCCACTATGGGGCAACGGTCTCTTTCTACGCCATAGGCGGTGGCCCAGTATCGGTCCAGTGGGGTCATCTTCTCCTTGGCGATGTTTTCATGTATCTTGAGTAAGATGCGCTCCATTATGACTTGTTCTTCCTCGGACCATTCGGGGGGTTTGAAGTTCCAGTACCAGTCGGGGATCTTTAGCTTCTCGTAAATTTCCCACTCTTTGTAGGCGTAGTCACACCAGTCAGCTGTCTTGGTTCCGCCAGCTTCAACTGGTTTCTCGGAAACCGTGGTATACGGCTCGGGCTTCTTATACCAGGATAAGTATTCTTCACCTTCAGACATTTCTCAACACCTCTATTTTTCCTTACTCAGCTTCTTCCATTAATTCGGTGGCTAATTGTACCGCTGCTAAAGCGTCTCTTGCAAAATAGGCACCAATATTTTTTGCAAATTCTGGGCCTGTGGCCCATCCACCGACCATGTACTTGACTGGAATTTTCTCCTTGTCGATAATTTCTTTCAATGTTTTTAACTTGTCTAGACAGCCAGTTATCGCCGATGCTGCGCCAATTATGTCTGGGTTTTCTTGTTTAGCAATTTCGATAAACTTCTCTAAAGGTACGTCTTCACCCAAATCGATGACGTTCCAGCCCGCAGATTCAAACATGGAGATAACCACGGATTTTCCTATGGTGTGCAAGTCTCCTTCAACCATTCCAATAATCAGTTTGCCAGCCATCTCTGACTTTTCCGCTTTCAAGTGAGGCCTTATTACTGCCAACACCGCTTGCATGGCCTCTCCAGCCATTAGAAGATCGGTGAGCGAAGCTCCTCCGAGACCGGATGCGAACATCTCTCCGGCTTTCATCATTCCCGGAGTGCACCCTTTGTTTAGTATGTCAACCGCTGATAATCCCTTGTTTAATGCTTGCTTAGCAAGATCCGCTGCGAGTAGGTCTTCACCGTCTATTAGTGCCTGAGATAATTTTTCAAGAATTTCCTGATTTGACATCGCTATCCCTCACTTTTTGTACATATTATAATATGT
>DXJA01000425.1 GCA_019056875.1 Candidatus Jordarchaeum madagascarense | reverse complement strand
ACAAAACCTAAAAAATCGAACGAATCTACATCGCCTATTTGTATTAATGAGAAAATTTAAGAAGATGGTCTCCTTATAAACACATTGTTTGAGGCGGCATCAATGTCCAAAGATGAAAAATTAGAATTTAACCGGATTACAATTGATCCGAACGTAATGGGCGGGCAACCTTGTATTAAAGGGTTAAGGATACCGGTGGCTCTCATTGTTCGCCTAGTTGCCTCTGGAAAAGCCTTCAAGGAAATAATTGAAGATTATCCAGAACTCAAAGAAGAGGATATAAAACAGGCTTTGGAATTCGCTGCCTGGGCTACCACCGAGAGGGTAATCCCGGTGAAAACATGAAGTTTCTACGAGATATGTCTATTTCTCCCAAAACTGTTGGATAATTCCCTCTTCCCTCTCGAGACTAAGAGTGGTCATCTATTAAATGGACCTTTACCTTTTCCCCTTTTTACTCTAGATTTCCGTCCTTCATAATAAACCAAACAACCAATTAAAAAAAATCCTGCCCCAATGAATAAAAGAGCAACTTTAGGAGTTGGACTGCCAAAAAGAAATTCATTAAATGCATTCTTGTAGGCGAAGGACATAAGAGAAATATACGCGCCTACAAAAACGGATACTATTCCACCTAGTTCTTTCTCGTTCATTTCCTCATCTCATTTTTGTATAAACAAAACTAATTTACAAAAATAATTCTCCCCACTATTATCTTTTATGATAACAGAGTTATAAATCAAAAATTAGAAATCTAATCAAACTTACCCTTAGACTTCTCCAACTCTTCTAAGCGCCGTCTTATGGCTTCTTTTACAAATTACAATCATCCAGATGGGTGAATATGAGAAGCCTCATAAAAAAGGAAGAAAGAAAAGACCATAAAGCCTAATCGAAGACTGTAACGCAACTAAATGAGTCCTTTGTTTCTCATATCTTCAACCTGTTTAAGCTTAGCGGGTAGGTACTCGTCCACCACGTAGGTTAGACCGTAGCGGCTGAAAGCCTGCTGCTCAGCCTTCTTCTTAATCTTGATAAAGGTCCTAAGCTCGTTTTGCCAGAATTTGGAACGATACCGAGGATCCTTAAGCAAATCGTTGCACCTCTTTATGTCAACCTCACTGAGCCTGTCACTGGGCAGCTGATAATTTTCAATATCACTAGCCCAGACACCCATCCAGACACCATCAGGCGTAGCTAAACCCGGAAGATGAGCAGACGACGCACTACCACTGATGATGACCATCGCGATGTTTATGCTATTCGACAATTGTCGAACTGTGCACCCCACGGGTCACCATCGCAGAAGATGTATATTGGTAGGTTTAGTTCGTAGTGTATTCTTCTTATTAGTCGTCTGGTGCTTCTGGGTGCTTGTCCTGCGGTGTGTATTAGTATGGCGTTGTATTTTTCGTTTACTTCTTCTTCTACGAATCTGGTGAACATTCCGCCGGATTCTATGGCTATTACTTTGTCTGCTTTGGTTTGTAGGAATTTGGAGTTTACTAGGTGGGGTCCTATCATTACGCCGTCTGGGCTGTCGCTCATGGTGACTCTTTTGCCTGCGTATCTGGGGGGTGTGGTGTATTCTACTGTTAGGTCGCCGTAGATTGCGCTTCTTTCTTCGGGGAATACTTTGAAGTCTTCTCGGGGTACGCTGAGCATGGCTTCTACGTCGGTGATGCAGACGTCGGATTCGTTCTGGTCTTGGAATTTGATTTGGTATGCTTCGCTGCTGTAGTAGACGTCTCGCAGGGTGCTGCTTTTGTCGAGTTTTAGTAGGTCTTTTAGGAATCTCATGACCCAGACTAGTTGGGAGAAGCTTCGTATTTGTCCTAGGCTTTTTGCGGTTCTGTTCACCGTTTTGTCTCCGAGTACGTATTGTCTGAGGTCTTCGTCGAATACTATGTTGGAGGTGCTTCTGCTGGGTATGTCTAGTTGGGGGAATTCTCCGCTGACTACTTCACTGTATAGTCCTTCTCCCATTTTTGATAGGTTTTTGTTGACTTCTTTTCTTTTCTGTGATTCTTTTTGGAATAGTTCTTTTTCTTTTTTTATTGTTCTCTGCTTTTTTGCTTCTGTTTCTACTAGTTTTAGATAGGTTTTTCCGTCTTTTTCCTCGGCTTCGATTACTTCTGCTTCTATTAGGTCTTTTAGTATTTTTTCGAATTCTTCCTGGTTTTTTACTTTTAGCTGTTTTGCTATTGCTTCTTTTGCTTTCCATCTTCCGCTGAGCGTTTTTATTATTCTATCTCCGGAGATCATTTCTTAATCCTCCTCCAAGTTTTCTTTTTCTACTGCTTCGTCTAGAAGCATGGTTGATTCTTCGCCTTCAAGTATTTCTGTTAGCTCTTGTTGTTTGGTTGTTTTGGCGGGTTTTTTGGTTTTGGATTTTCGTTTTTTCGGCTTTTTCTTTTTGCTTTTCGGCTTTGCTTCTTTGGTTGCTTTTTTCGGTTCTGGTTTTGTTTTTGTTTTTGTGGTTACTATTTCTTCTTCAGTTGTTAGGCTGTTTTCTTCGATGGTTGCGGGGGCTTCTGTTACTGCTGCTTTTCTTTCTGCGAGTATTTCTTCTATTTTTTCCACTTCTTCTTCGCTTGAGGTTTCGACCAGTTGGTCTATTTCCATTTCGGTTGCTTCGGCTTCTGCTAATACTTCCTCTTCTTCTTCGGCTTCCTCTTCTTCTTTTGCTTCTTCGATGATTGTTTTGCTTTTCTCTATGAGTTTTTCATAGTTTGGTATTTGCTTTTTCTCGGCTAGGGCTGCGATGTCGCGGGCGATGAGTGGTAAATACTTTTCGTAAATGTTTATTCTTTGTTTTTCTCTTGCTATGCGTTCCTTTTTCTGGAGGAAGCGCATTAGTTGGCGTGCGCACTCCATGATTCCTCTTCTGATTTCTGTTTCCAGTTCTGGTCTGTCTGCTATGAACTCTTTACCTGCGGTTTTGAAGGGTATGTTGGTGCTCACGATGTGGACGAAGACCGCTATGGGCATGCCGGCTCTTATTTTGTATCTTGACCAGGGTATGGCTCTGATGACTTTTGCTGAAACATCTTTGTATTCATCGTAAAGGAGGGGGATTCGGTTTGCGAAGCGGTAGAGTACAATGTTTTCTTTTCGGGGTACTTCTCCGCCGTAGGCCATTCCCACCTCCACTATGAAGGGGTGTCCTCCGTATGATGATGGTGGACGTTGGACAACTGCAGTGAAATCTGGTTTTAGTTCTTTTCCTATTCCCGATCTTAGTAGTTCTATTCCGAGCGGTGAGAGGCATTTTGCATCTGGTGGGAGAAATTCGCCGAAAGTTTTCATTTTTCTGACGATTTTTAATATTTGTGCCGAGTTTAGGGATTTGGGGTCGGTGTTTTCCGGAATCTCAACAGCCTTTAGAAATTTTTCTGCGGTTTTTTGTCCCACTCTGTGGAAGTGTGTTCGCATAAATGTTACCATCTCTCTGGTTTTTGTTTCTCCGATGATGCGAGTCACCCGCTCTACATCAACTCCGACCGGGTGTGGTTGAACCTCTGTGGGTGGTGGCGGTAGTGTTTTGACGCTGCTTGTGAAGTAGTAGAGTACGCCGTCAGGGTCGATGAAAAGAATGGTGGCATAAGGTGTTATTAGGGCTGTTTCGCGAATGTATTCCAGTATTTGTTTTCTTGCTCTCGGCCAGTCTCCTTCAAGTGAGAACTCGATCATTGTGCCGTGCCACCCATCACCATTTTTTCTACGGTTCCACTCTAATAGTTCAGGTTGATTACTTTGAATGTCTATGCGAAGTTTGACGTCGTAAACCCATTCTGAATCCACATCGCAGGATATTATGTGGAGAGGTTTGTGAGTTGTGATTTGACCATAGAGGAATGCCATTTTTCCTCCTAATCCGAATCTGCCTCTGGCTTGGCGATGTGTGTACTTGGAGCCGTATAGGATTCGCCCGAAACAGCTTTGTATGTTGTCTCGGGGAACGCCTATTCCGTTATCTTCCACGGTTATTTGATAGGAGTTTTCTCCTTCACTTTTCATTATAACCTTTAAGTCGGGTATTATTCCCCCGTCTTCACAGGCGTCTAGGCTATTCTCTACTAGTTCACGGACCGCGGTGTAAATTGCTCTTGTTGGGTTATCAAACCCCGCTATGTCCCGATTTCTGTAAAAGAAATCTGCCGCACTAATCGCTTTATATGAAACTTTTGACATCGTAATTTCCTTCCGAATAAAATTAAGTGTTTATACTAGCTCACTAATAACTTAACTTTCCGTTTATTTTAAATGTTTTTTATTTTATAACACTCTAGCAAATTCGAACCTTTAAAGCGCGTAAAGACCGGTTACGAGAATAGCTTACCCCTTTCTATTTTATTCCAGTATTTTTGTGACACGCCCGATTGTTCTTGTGCTTCCTTCCCTAGTAACAATCCGGTCTCCTACTCTTAGAAATTCTGGGAAGTATTTCATTCTTAACTTAACCTTAGCAAAGTCCCCTACGACCAAGTAATCACGTCCCTCAATTTCCTCAAAAACTACCGTTTGGTGAATCGTATTGGTCTGAAGAACCGGCGAATACCCCACCGAAATTTTAGCAGGGTGCCTAGTTACCACAATGTTGGCTTCAAAAAATCTACACGCCTCCAAGTCGAAGTCAATGTCCGAGATTACCTGACCTCTTCTCAGCTTCTTTGGTTCTACACGCTTAACGTCGAAACCAAATATGTCACCCGCCTTCACCCGCTGAACCCGCTCCCGGAAAACCTCCACGGTGGCAATTCTTCCCTCAAAGAAACTTCCATTTTCATCAGGTCCAATTTTCACCTTCTGCTCAGGTTTAAATATTCCCTGCTTAATGGTTCCGGTTACCACAACGTTTGTTCCCCGAATTCCTTGGTAAACTTTATCGATGTAGGCGAGTGCTGGTTTCAGGATTAATTCCTGAGTTATGCGTGAGGGGAGATCGGCAAGCAGCTTTATAAGTAGATTCAAACCATCGCCAGTGACGCTGCTCAATTCAATTACCGGTACAATAACGCGGTGGTTAATTTCTTTCTGAACAATTTTAATGTCTTCATCTTCTCTTACCCAAATGGGGAGCCGCCCTATGTTCTTAACGGTTTGACGTATTACCTCGCTTACTCTTTCAAGTTCAGCGGGCTTTACTCGATCCACTTTTGAAATTATTACTATAAATGGTGTTTCTTGACTAGCCATAAGTAACAGGTGCTCTCTCGTAATGTCATCCAAACGCCAGACACCGCTCCGCATCTTTTCTCCTGACATAAGTTTGTATTCATCCTTCGCGGGCACGAGTACTACACCATACTGAGAATCGCTACCCAGAATGGCTCTGATCATGGTCTTAATATACTCACTATGACCGGGAGCGTCAAGAGTGATGATTATTCTTTTCGCCCGGTCTAGTACTCTGGCTCTTTCCTCCGGGTTGAGCGGGTTTTCTAGTGGTGTTATTTTATTGTTGTGGTCTAATCCTATAAAGGCGAAGTGGAGGTCTGCTGTTTGTCCTTTTTCCAGTTCCTGCGGGTGTTTGAGAAGGTACGCTCTCGCCGATCCGCGGCCGTCATCTAGCTTGTTTCCTGAGAGCACTCCTATGAGTGTGCTTTTACCTGAGTTCACCCTTCCAGCGAAACCAATAGAGATCATGTCTTGCAGTTCTTCCGAAGGGGTCTTTACTAAAACGTATTTTGTTACGAGTCCCTTGCTTGTTTGGAAGATTTTCTTATCAATTATCGTTATCTCGGTCTCTTGGCAGATTCTTCTTAGCACAAAGTCCGAAATCTCAGCCTCTTCCTCTGTTAAGCCGAATATTTCCCACTTTTCACCGTTTAGATCCTCGATTCCTACGAAGAAGTTTCCTTCACCCTCGCTTGTGATGTATTTTAATTGTGCTATGAGCTTCTGTTTTCTTTTGGGGGATAAGTCTCCTGCTTTTAAAAACCGTTTGAATTCTGTACGAAAATTTTCACCCCTTTTCAATAAATCTCTGAGAGAGTTATCAGGCACCGTAAACACCCATGGATATCAGGTAAATAAAATAAAGATTTAAATATACTCTAAATAAGTTTTGTTTGACTATTTATAAAATGAAATATAAATTTTTTATCGCCGAACTGATTCTGTTTGTAGTATTGATTTTCTT
>DXJA01000424.1 GCA_019056875.1 Candidatus Jordarchaeum madagascarense | reverse complement strand
TTTTATAATAAAATTTGTTTCTCTGCCCTATGGTTTTTAGAATTTTGGAGTTGTATTATTGTACTGAATAAAAAGTGGAATAAAAATCAGTTCCAATCCACTTTTTATTCCAATTGAAGCCAAAGACTTTTAGAAGGGTTTCCGCCGCCTCAAGGACAAGTTCACCGTATTTTTCTCGGTCGTAGCTCCGACCATCATATAGGGATAGGGCTTGGACTCTGGTGAGAGGATTGGGACTCCGGTGATTCACATAAATGTATCTAATCAGTTGCCCCTCATTAATGACTATCCCCTGTGCCTCCAGCTGTTTACCTGCAGCTACATGGGAATAAAGTTTCAAGTACCCATCTAGGGGTTTGCGCAAGTCTTTCTCCACAACAAGTTCCTTTATATCCATTTCTCTGGAGAGAACCCGGTTATAGGTTTGAAGGGTAAACTCCAAGGCCTTGTGGTAATTTTTCCTTACCTCCTCAGCGTTCTGAGCGCTAAACAGTATTTCCATCAGTTCTTCCTGGAACCTCTTTATAAATCTGGGCGTGTCATGTCTTCTGATTTCTATTCCCCGCTGGTGGAGTCTACCGTCGTATAGCTTGCCGTAGTAGCGTTTCACCACATCAACCAGAGAGTCTAACTTAGAGGATAGTAATACTAGGAAGCGGTACAGGTTGTCTATGGCGATGGGGAAATTGACCTCTTGGGATATCTGCTTTGACAGTCTCTCAAAGTCTTCCATTGAGGCTTCTGGCTTTTTGACGAATACGCAGTCCGTGTCCGCGTAGACCACTTGGAAGCCTTCCCTCATTGAAATGTTTATGGCTCTGATGAGGATTTCTCTTCCGTGTAGATTGATGCTCTCAAAAGTGGGGACATATTGGAAGCGGTTCCAGGTGCAGCCGCTGTAACCGTATATCACGACCAGCATCATCTTCAAAGCTTCCTGACGCTGATTCGCATAAACGTACTCCGGACTACCCTCGGGAAAACTTTTGCGCAGGTGTTTGAAGTGCAGCCTACGCTCCAAGGCAATCTCAGCCACTCTGGGAAGCAACCCCTTCCACGAATGGTCTATTCCCCGGGGTGTGCAGGTCTCGTAGCTTATGTTTCTCCGCAGAATCAGGTTGGGATACATGGACTCAAAATCCAGCGCACAAACATTTTCATGCACCCCCACCCGGGGAGAAATGATTAACCCGCCCCGGTCCTGCAGGTAGAGTTCCTCCAAGGTTCTAAAATAGTTACTGTAGCTTTTCGCCTCCGGTATGAGTACTCCGAGTTTCATAGCCTCGTAGACCTGTCTGCAATCCACAAGTCTTCCCGAAGCCCACTTAGCCGCCAATCCCAGAGGAATCATTCCGAATCGGCAGAGCTCACTCAGACCCGCAAGACCCCACCTTTCAAACGACTCCAAGGAAATACAGGTTCTCCCCCTCCAACTACTCCACAAGGGAGCATCAGAATGATCCTCGGAGCCACCATCATCTCGGGACAAATCTATTTTCAACCCCAAGACTTTCGCCCTCTGAACAATATAGTGAAGGTTTCCGAAAGGGCTACTCGGAGCCACGATAATGTCGGGGTCTCGGCTCTGCACCATTCTCTGGAAGGTTTCCAGAATGTGCTCCTCGCCTCCGCTCAGCTCTTCGATTCCCTCACTGGAATCTTGTAGGGTGATCCTCTTGATGGGATCGCGTTCCGAGTTAGCCAAAATTCCCCTCTTATCAATCTGCACTCTGAGAATGATTTTGATTAGTGGTGGTGGAGCAATTTCCTCTAGGTCTTCTATGCGTGTGAACTTGTCCTTATACTCTACGAACATGGTAGGAGCAAACCCTCGAGAGCAAAGGTAGCTTTGAATATGCATGATGTCGATCCCATAGAGTCTTCGAACCATGTTCCGCCCTCTGAGTATGCGCACGACTTCTCGAAAAGCTTTGGGGGACTCGGTGTGAACATGTACCACCCTAATCTTCTTCTTCATTCTTAGGTCCGAGTACTTTTCCTCGACCTCAGCGTTAACTATTCTGGACTCTTCTCCAAGCAGCCAGGAAAAGCCATCGATGTTCAGGTCTCTTCGGGGCAGAACGTAGAAGTCAGGGTAGTAGGGCTCCTCCACCCTTTCAACAGAGCCCTGAGGAGTCCTCAGCCAGTTGACCGCTCGATTTCCGTCAACGTAGCTCTGGGTCACCCAACCTTTCATCCTCTTCCTTCCCTTCGAGCAATTTCTTTTTGAGGAGCAGGATTTCCTTCCGGTTATCCACAACCGCACTAAAAAGAAGAGAAAGCAGAACCGATGGAAGCTCAGCGTAGCTCATGGCACCCTTGGTTTCAGACCACGCCTTAACCAGCTCGTCAAAGGCCTCTCGACGTCCAGGATCCACAAGAGCCTCATAGAAGGTTTTCCTCAGCCTCTCAAGCACCTCCCTAAACTCGGCTCGGAAGGGAACAGTAATCCGACCCACATCACTCTCCTCCCACCACCAAATCATCATGAATGCAGTAGCGGTTGAAAGTGAAGGCGGCCTCTCGGTTCACCAGAGAAGGATGCTTGCGGAGATATGCCTTCGCGAAGGGAAACCTTCGGCGACCAACCCTGAGGTACACAATTACTCCCGCCTTCTGACTCAGCACGGAGCCCCCCTCAGGTATGGGAATGCCTTGGTTATCCTTAGAGGTGGGTGGAGCTCCCCTGCAAGTGACTACCAGTGCGGCGTCATTCCGGAATGCTGCCTCCCAGAAGCCACCCACCACCGAGGTTAGGGTTACGTCCGGGAATTCTTCCCTCATTTTTTCGTCGCAGAGCAGGAGGGCGATGTTATCCACCAGGATGAGCTTGGAGCCTGTTTTCCTCACCGCTCTTTCTGTTGCTTTGCTTATGATGTATTCTTCCAGAGGGTTGAAGGCCATTGCCACATGTATGTTTCTGGGGGCTGCGGTGGGGTTTATGCCTGCGCTTAGGGCTATGTCTGCGAGGTAGTAGGTGTTGAGCATCGTTCTCTCCTTTCGGTAGTTGCTGCAACAGACGTAAGTGGCTGGTGATGCAAAGCCTCCCTTAGTGGTGTCGAGCAAGGTGTTTACCAGCAGTTTGTGTACCAGTATTTCGATGATTCTTCGGTCTCCGTAGATTAGGGTGAAGGTTGAGGTTTCCACTCCTCCGCCCATGAGTGAGTCTAGGAGAGAGCTTCCCGTGGTTAACTTTCCAGAGTTAAGGTTTCGGTAGTAGAGGTCTAAGGCGTTTTGATAATTATCCGTTAACTCCCTTTCAAAGAGGGACTCGGCTGGCGACAGTAAAGCGGTATGCGGAGTGTTGGGATTGTCGGCTGCTAGGTTTTCATCATAGCCGGTGAGCATAATCTTCACTCCTTCGGCTCTTAAAAAAATATATTTTTTTAGTCAACGGAAACCTTAGCATGCACTTTTTTAAGCTTAATTTTGACAAAAAATTCGTTTAAGCTCACAGCAAAATAGGGGAGAGAGGGAGAGGTGAGCGAAAGTATTCTAAATTACACGAATAAAGAACGCTTTGACTCATAACCGTAGAAAATTTTCCAATAAGCACACAAGGTGTAAAGAAATAAACTATGAATCGAAAAACTTTTATTAAAAATTGAATCTTATTACCTTATTCGGCCCTAAATTGATTGTGAGTGTTTGAATGGGAGATAGATTTTTGAGAAAGATACTAGTATCGGTTCTTGTTGTGCTTTTGCTCTGCTTAGGTTTAGTTCCCGTTCTCTCAGGATCACTCTGCGTTGCGGCCTCCACTCCGACGGAAAAGATTACACTCGCTCCCTTCGTGCACATCACAGACTCAACAGTAAACGAACTGCGTTACGGAATAGGCTACGTGGACAGCGTGCTCACCATCGACAATGGCGTGATAACTGGAACCTACACCAATACCACCGAAACCCTGAACACAGTTCCTTCAACCCATAAACTATATTGGATAAGCATCTATGGCTCCTCTCAGATCACAATTAACAACACTGCCAATTTATCCTCAGTTTATCTACATGTTTACGGCTCCTCCCAGTTAACCATCATAAATTCTACATTCAACTTCGTGTACTCTCATGACTCGTCTGTGTTAAATATTGAAGACAACTCCACAATAACACTGATTCAAGCTTACGACAATTCAAAGGTTTACTTATCGCAATCCACTATATTTACTCTTGTTCCAAGCCTCCGCGCCTCGGTGAATGGCAATAACTGCACAATAACCTCGCTTACAACTCTGGATTTCTCAAATATTACCATAACTAACAACAGCAAAATAGAATACTTCAGTGCACAGGATTTCTCAACCGGGCAAATGACCAACTGTAATATTACCAATTTCAAAAGTTTGGACGTAGCAAACATTGTAGTAGACAACTCAAATATTACAAATACAGTAGAGTATGGCCTTGTGTGCACCACGGGAAGCCTCATTATTAACGGAAAAACAATCACTGGCTTGAATAATTGTAGGAACACCACCACCCTAACGAATGGTAATTACCCCTCGACCTGGGATCTACAAACGGTATGGGCACTCGCCAGCTCCAATGTGAACATAACCAATAACAACACTCTTTGGGCAGTGGCGGGATGTAACAGCTCAACAGTTAACATAGAGAACAGCTCAATAGAAAGTGTAGTGTGGAGATATGACAGCTCAACAGTTAACATGGAGAACACTACTTTTTTGGGTATTATTTGTACCGATTACTCGAATATTGTCTACAAAAACAGCCAAAACACTAATATTTTTTCAATTTCTGCGTCTAAGTGTTCAAGTCTCATTTTACAGAATGTACTGTAGCATAAATAAGTGGACTAGGTGTTTCCTTGTAGTATTTGCCAATCGCTG
>DXJA01000006.1 GCA_019056875.1 Candidatus Jordarchaeum madagascarense | reverse complement strand
ATTATTATATCTCCTATCGCTTTTATCCATGAAAAAGGAACGGAGATCGTGCTCTTATTTTCCACTGGTTTTTTGAGTTTAACCTGCAGTCCAGACGCTGTGCCTGCCTCAAAGTTTAAATCCAAATCCACGATAGTTCCCACAAATTTCCCTATAGTCGTGTATACATCTTTTTTACGGATTTCTGTGGCCTTAATACTGATAATAATCCCTCCTACTGCTTGGAAAGAATTATTCGGGCATCAACCGTTTTCGCTCCATCAGGATAAGTAATTATTGGATTTAGATCCATCTCATCAATCTCTGGGTGCTCCATAACAAGCTTAGAAACATTCAACAGTATTTGGATAATAGCATCCATGTCAACTGGTGGCTGGCCTCTAACACCCTCTAGAATCGGGTAGCCTTTAATCTCTTTCATCATCTCCTCCGCATCATACCTCGTAATAGGCGCAACCCTAAAAGAAACATCCTTCAAAACTTCAACAAAGATGCCTCCAAGACCAAAAGCCAAGGCTGGTCCGAATTGGGGATCTTTGGTCATTCCTACGATTATTTCTCTTCCTTCGGGGGCGAATTCTTGGATGAGCATGCCTTCGAATTTGTAGTTGCTTACTGCTTTTTTGACATTTTGTTCTATGTCTTTATAGGCTTTTTTCACTTCTTCTACGTTTTTGAGGTTGACTTTTACGCCACCTGCGTCGCTTTTGTGAACCACGTCTCTTGAAACTATTTTCATAACCACCGGGTATCCTATTTCTTCTGCGAATTTTTCTGCTTCTTCTGGGGTTTTTGCCACTTTGTATTTGGTTACTGGTATTCCGTATGCTTTGATTACTTCTTTCGCCTCCGGTTCTAGGAGGAGTGTACGGTTTTCGCTTAATGCTTTCTGTATGATTTGACTTACGTTATCAGACATTTTCTTACACCTCTAACCAATATTTACAGCTGTTAACTTACGCTGACGGTTTACTCTTTCCAATTATCTTTATCATTATTTTGGGAAATTATAACACTACGCTTTATAAACTTCTTTATGCACGCGTCAGAGTTTTGTTTAGCAGTATTTTAACTTTTCAAATCAACTTGGGTATATTAAAATTTTGCCAAGTCTTTCTGTGTGAAATTGGTTCTTTTTTTAAATAAATCCTTCTCTGTCCGTGTATATTCTTTCCAGGACCGCGTATAAGCTATCTAAGCCTTCCAGTGTTAATGAAGAGACTGGTATCATCTCTCTAAATAGACCGAAGTTGGTGAACACTTCTCCGAGGTTTATGCTTATTTCTCTGCGGAGCCCGCTTGCCTCTTGATCTATGGCATTTAATAATTTTTGTGGTTCATCCACCCACTCGGTGATTCTTTCTATCTCCTCTTCGGTTAAGGTGTCTGCTTTAGACAAGATGTTGACTTGAGGTAGACTGAAACGGTACTGTACAGAAGCGCTTAGCAGTAGAACACTCACGAAGCCTGATGGAGAGCGGCTTAGTAAGGGATCCATAAGGAAAACTAGACAGCTTTCTTTGCCGCTTATCGCTGTTGTTACTATGGGGCCCGTGCTGCGAAAGGCGAAGAGTTCTAATTGACCCGGGGTGTCAACTAAAACGTACAGTGGTTTTAGTTCTTCAATCTCCTCTTTGAAATCGTCAATAAAATTAGCCATCATGTCAATACTGGCGATTAGTCCTCCGTTAGGTCCTAAATCATACTTGTCCATTATTTCCTCTAAAACGATGTACTCTCGAATGTCCACATCCGGTGAGTATGGTAAGCGACGTACACCGGGGTCAAGGTTGACGAGAACCGTGTTGAATTCGTTTCGGGTCAACCATTCGTTGTAGGATTTTGTTAGGGTGGATTTTCCACTTCCAGCAGTTCCAATGAAGAAACACGTGAACATCGTCTCTAGCCCCCAAATGTTTGCAAACAAACCATTATTTTCTGAGGGAAATTAGAATTCCATTTTTCATTTAGGTCAGAACATATCGTTATGTGCTCTTTTCACAATTTATTGCATCATTAAGCTTTCGTAGACTGATTAAAATTGGTGATTTGATTACCTTTAAAATATTTCTCAAGTCGCATTTAAGAAAGCTTGCAAAACGATAAAAAACTGGATGATGACATATTAATCAAAATATAGCTCAATACCAATACGGATATCCGTATATTTGGGGGAGGTTAATTTTTTTATTCCATGGGGAACCAATCAGTTATAGCTAAATCAGTGACGAATCTTAATAAAGTTTAAAATAGACGAATATAATAACAAATTTTATCTAAACCTGAATGAGGAGGATTTTTTTGAAACCCGAAGAATCTTTCAAAGCTGTAAGGAACGCCATGAAGGCTCATCACGAATGGTTCAAGAGAAGCTTGCCCTTGATTGCAAGCGAGAATATAGTGAGTCCCGCTGTTCGAGAGGCGATAATCAGCGATTTCGGCCACCGATATGCAGAAGGATGGCCAGGTGAAAGAGTATATGCCGGCTGCAAGTTTATAGACGAAGTGGAGTTGATATGCATAGATTTAGCAAAAGACCTTTTTAAAGCGGATTTTGCAGATGTCAGAGCAACTTCTGGTGTTGTCGCTAATCTCGTGGTTTACACCGCACTAACGAGACCCGGAGATACCATGATGGCCATGCCAATTCCATCGGGTGGTCATATTAGTCATGCTCCAGAATATACAAAATCTGGTAATTTTCTGGGTGGTACTGCCGGGGCGGTTCATGGATTGAATGTTGAATATTTTGTTTTTGATCGAAAAGAACTGAATCTGGACGTAGACAAGTCAGTAGAGAGAATACGAGAGATAAAGCCCAAACTTTTGCTTTTCGGAGCATCGGTTTTCTTGTTCCCCCATCCTGTCAAAGAGCTGAGCGAGGTTGGAAGGGAGGTGGGAGCAAAGGTTGCTTATGATGCAGCTCATGTAGCAGGATTAATCGCATGTGGATATTTTCAAGACCCTCTAAGAGAAGGCGCTGACACAATACAGATGAGTACACACAAAACTCTACCCGGTCCACAACACGGTATGGTTCTGGCTAAGAGGGAATTAGGTGATTCGATAAAACAAGCAACGTTTCCGGGGTTGACCAGCAACCACCATTTACATAATGTTGCAGGATTAGCTATAGCTTTGGCAGAAATGAAAAGATATGGTAAAGAATATGCTGGGCAAATAATCAAAAATTCTAAAGCCCTTGGACAAGCATTGTATGATGGCGGATTTAAAGTGCTTGGAGAGGGAAAAGGTTTCACCGAGTCTCACACCTTAATCGTGGATATTACCAACTTTCAGGACCGAGGTGGACTTGGGCGCGATATAGAAGAAAGACTGGAGGAAGCAGGAATTATACTAAATAGGAACCTATTGCCTTGGGATATTAGCGAAGGGAGAAACTATCTTAATCCGGGTGGTATTCGTCTGGGAACCAGTGAGCTTACAAGGCTAGGGATGAAAGAAGGTGAAATGCGGGTGGTAGCGGATTTTATCAAGCGTGTTATCGTGGATAAAGAGGATCCCCAAAAAATCAATTTAGAAGTCGCGGAGTTTAAGAAAGATTTTCAGAAAGTACACTATTGTTTTGAATCTGAGTTAGAAGCATATGAATACATAGAACTACACTAATCTCTACACCTTTTTAGGTCAACATATGAGGATTCATAAAAGGCGGCAGAGGCCATAATCAAAGCGTTTAGAATTGGAAGCGATGACTGGTTAGGCTGATTCCAGCACATGGGATCTTCTGAAAGTATGTCGCCTGTTAATCCGTAAGCATCAGCTCGGCACCCTCCTCCACACACTTTAAGGTATGAACAATTACCGCACTTTCCCGCTATCCTTCTTTCTCGGATCATATCACATATTTTCGAATTCTTTATTTTGTTCCAAATTTCATTTATGCTATTTTCTCGTACATTTCCCATAACATGTGGTAGACTGGGGCACAAGACAACATTTCCGTCAGGCTCAATACACATTCTGTTACCTATGTAGCACCAACCACCCACAAGTTCCAGATAATTTATCATTTCTCTTATCAGGTCTTCACCATAATAGGATCCAATGATAAGGGTAGCGTCTTTTAACTCCTCTGGAGAAGGCATTAGATGTAAATTCTTGAGTCCTCTGCCCACCGGGTGAAATCTTCTGAAATAAGCAGGAACATGATTTTTTTCTGCCAGATTAATAATCTTTCTAATTTCTGACAAGTTATTTTTCATAATTACATTTACAATAACAACCATTAACCCCGCTTCACTGCAAAGCTCAACCGCTTTTATTGCTCTAGAGAATGAGCCATTAAGGCCCCGAATTTTATCATGAGTTACTAACACTCCTCCGTCGATACTAATTCTTACTCCACTCACATTAAGATTGTTTAATCCATCTACAAAGCGTCGATTAAGAAAAAATCCATTCGTAAACAAGCTTACTTGAATACCTGCATTATCCAAGTAACGTAGAATGTCCCAAAAATCCTTTCTAATCGTTGGCTCTCCTCCTGAAAGAGTTACTCTTTTGACACCGATTTGTGTCAACTGGTCGATTAGATTTTGGATTTCTTTCAGAGTCAACTCATTATGGAGTGGAAGTCCAGAATCAGAGCTGCAATGTAAGCATTTAAGATTACATTCATTGGTAATTTTTAGACTAACAACCGGTATCGTGAAGCCAGGATTACCCGTTTTGAGCTTGTTAATCTTGTTGCGGAGCCCCGTAATCAAAATCTCTTTAATTCTGTCGTCCACGCTAATCACCGAATATTCAAACTTTAACTACAAGCTCCAAAAAAGGTTTTCTAAAAAATTTGGAACTATGACGAATTAATAGTTAATCGTACCATAATTCCGAATCGAGTCGAGTTGAAAGTCAACCATTAAACTGGGAAACTTTTTGCTGTGATGGTATATTAGTTGCTTATATCTGTTTTCAGCTATTGGAGATTCTTGGATTTTTGATATCTCAGCGCCTCCTTTATGAAGGCAAGATATACTGGGCTTGGAAGATTCGGTCTACTTTTGAATTCCGGGTGGAATTGAACCCCCATTATTAAGAAGTCTTTGTTTAGTTCAATTGCATTAATTATTTTTCCAGTTTCATCTCTGGCTGATACCCTGAGTCCTGCATCCTCAGCCATCTCCGCGTATTTCGGTATAATATGATATCGGTGTCTAAACCTTTCAATAACCTCATGCCTTTCAACAACCTCACTCTTGCCGTAGGCTTCTTTTAATCTACTATTTTCGGTTAAAAAGATTTTATGGCCGCCTAATCGCATTGTGCCGCCCTTGGCTTTGATTGCTCTTTGCTCCGGCAGTAAATCGACAACTGGGTAAGGCGTGTTCGAATCAATTTCGGTACTATTCGCTCCCGTAAGTCCTAGTACACTTCTACAAAAAGCTACGAAAAGGAGTTGGCAACCAAAACAAATTCCCAAGTATGGAATTTCTTCCTTAATAGCGTATTCGGCTGTTAGAATCATGCCTTCAGTTCCTCGAGAGCCAAAACCGGGTGTAAGAAGAATACCATCAAATTTTTTTAAATTCTCAATTGCCCTATGATCTTTTTCTATTGGTTCTGTGTCAACCCAGCAGAGTTCAAGTTTAGCTCCGGAGCATGCAGAAGCATGTCTAAGTGCTTCTTGGATACTGATATAGCTATCAACTATTTGGGTATATTTTCCAGGAACCGCTATTCGAACAACTTCTTCGGTGTTTTTGTAAAGGTTTACAATGCTGCGCCACTCATCAATTTTTGGTTCTTTAATTGGTAAATTTGAAATCCTACACAGGTAGTCTCCAAGCTTTTGTTCTTCAAAAAATAGTGGCAATTCGTAGACAACATCTATATCTGGATTAGAAATTACTGCTTCAAGAGGTAGATTCGAGAATAGGCTTAGCTTCTGTAAAACCTCCTTTGTGAGCGGTTTTTCCCCCCTCCCGACTATCACGTCTGGCTGTAATCCCATTCCTTGGAGTGTTCTGACACTGTGCTGCGAGGGTTTTGATTTCTGTTGCTGAACAGTGTCTAGAAATGGGACGTATGTAACATGAATGAGGATGGTATCCTCTTTCTTTTCCTCTATCCTGAATTGACGTATTGCCTCTAGGAAGGGCATCGCTTCAATGTCACCCACAGTTCCCCCCACCTCCGTGATTAGAATACCTGGATTCTTTCTTTTTGCCACTTGTCTGATTCTTCTTTTTATTTCATCTGTGATGTGGGGTATAATCTGTGTGGTGCGCCCCAAAAATTTTCCTTCTCTTTCCTTGAGAATAACCGAAAGATAAACCTGCCCAGAAGTAATGTTCTGTTCTGGTGACATATTTTTTCCGAGGAAGCGTTCATAAGTTCCAAAATCCTGATCAATTTCCGATATTTTAAGGCTAAAGTCCTCTGCTGGCTCAAACTCCCAAACTTCCTCTGTTATATAAACTTCACCGTGTTCAATCGGATTAAGAGTGCCCGGATCGACGTTAAGATACGGGTCGATCTTAATGGCGTCTACATTATAGCCTCTAAACTGAAACAGTTTGCCAATAGAGGCTGTTGTGACGCCCTTTCCAACGCCACTCATTACTCCTCCAGTCACGAAGATGTATTTTACCATGCTTTCTTTCTCCAACTAGAATTAATAACCTGTGGAGTATTAATAAGTATAACTATCCCTATTACCTTGAAGAGTATTTATACTATATAAATAATTTTAAAATAAATAATTTTTAAAACTTATTAAACTACTTTTTCTAAAATTCCGCGCCAATTTTTTGATTATAGCGCTCCACAAAAGTAATGCGAGTTTTTATTTTTGATGTATGAGGTTCTCTATGGGTGTGAGGGAGCATACGCTCAT
>DXJA01000423.1 GCA_019056875.1 Candidatus Jordarchaeum madagascarense | reverse complement strand
AGTTAAATTGGCAAAAATCAGGTTTCAATGAAACTTAGAATAGCTTGGTTAAACTCGTCTGGTTTTTCCAGCATAATCATGTGTCCTGCATCGGGAATTATTTCAAGCATCGACCCCTTAATGTTTTCATGAAGGAACTGAGACATTGAGTTGGGAAGCATAGAATCTGCCCCAGCTATTATCA
Organism: Candidatus Jordarchaeum madagascarense; assembly: GCA_019056875.1. Taxonomy (GTDB): domain Archaea; phylum Asgardarchaeota; class Jordiarchaeia; order Jordiarchaeales; family Jordiarchaeaceae; genus Jordiarchaeum; species Jordiarchaeum madagascariense. The sequence goes on along the minus strand of DXJA01000423.1, from coordinate 5,123 downwards.
GCGTCGGAATATTGATATCTTTAACCTTCCCTCTCAAGTCCACTCCTCTTCCCGCCTCAAAATCTCTAAGCCAAATGCTAGTGTCATAAACTGACTCCGTTGGAAGGTATTTCAGTATGGGAGATAGCCCTTTTTCAAGCGTTTTCTTAGAGAAAAGCCTAGACATAATTGCCTTGGCAAGCACCTCAGCTGATTCTTTGGTATAAGCATTGCGAAGGCTTTCCATAGTTGCAGACTGGTTTAGATTACTGGTTGGGTCGGGGAAATTAGCAGTGCTGTCAACTATAATTAGTTTCTCGAAAAGTTCGGGACGCTTCAAGGCCAGTTGCTGAACTACCAGCCCGCCCATTGAGTGGCCGGCTATAATGGTATGGCTGAGTTTAATCTGTTTCATGAAACCAGCTACGTGATCAGCGTATCGTTCTATGGTAGCCTTTTCCTTCAGGCGGTCCGTCTTTCCATGCCCCGGCAAATCAATGGCAATAACTCTAAACTTCTTTGATAGTTCGGAAAGCTGAATACCCCAGTACAAACTGGTACCACCAGCCCCATGCACAAATAGCAACGTTTTCCCTTTACCTTTGGATTCATAAAAAGTCTTCAACCCATTAACATCAACTAAAGGCATATTCAGTTCACCTTTTCAAATCAAGATTAAAATATTATCTCATCTATCTTCCTTTTATATTTGACTGACTGAGCTTAGCTTAGAATCCAAACCCTTAATAGTAGGGAATTATTTGTCGAATATGAGTAGGGTTTAAAGTAATTGGTGGTGGTTAAAATAACGATAAAAACTGGTGAACAGTATATAGAAAGCCTACGTAAAAGGAGAATTAAGGTATACCTGTTCGGGGAGCAGGTAAAAAACCCGGTTGACCATCCGGTTATCAGGCCATCAATTAATTCTCTTGCCGCTACCTACGAGGTGGCAAATGACCCAAGATATCAGGATATTGCAACTGCAACATCTCACCTTACGGGAGAAAAGATTAACCGCTTTACGCACATTCACCAAAGTACCGAAGACCTAATTAAGAAAGTGAAATTACAGAGGTTACTGGGCCAAAAGACCGGTACGTGTTTTCAGCGATGCGTCGGATTCGACTCTCTCAACGCTCTCTCAATCGTAACTTTTGAAATGGATCAAAAACTGGGAACCGAATATTACCCGAAACTAGTAGAATACTTGAAATACGTTCAAGAAAATGACCTCGTGTGCTGCGGTGCCATGACGGATCCGAAGGGGGATAGAAACCTGAGACCCAGTCAGCAAGCTGATCCTGACATGTATCTGAGAATAGTCGAAAGACGAGATGATGGTATTGTTGTTAGGGGTTCTAAGGTTCATCAAACTGGTGCCGTAAACTCTCATGAAGTAATTGTGATGCCCACCCGAACTATGCGTGAAGATGACAAAGACTATGCTGTTTCCTTCGCAGTTCCCAGCGATAACGAAGGGTTGATTTATATTTACGGTAGACAATCATGCGACTTGAGAAAACTAGAAGGCGTAAAATACGATATGGGAAATGTGAATTATGGGGGACAAGAAGCAATGATAATTTTTGACGATGTATTCGTGCCCTGGGAGAGAGTCTTCATGTGTGGGGAACACGAATTCGCTTTCCCACTGGTCGATACTTTCTCAGCATATCACCGGCAGAGCTATGGGGGATGCAAATCCGGAGTAGGAGATGTACTGATAGGCGCAGCAGCCACCATCGCCGAATACAATGGAGTAGAAAAAGCGTCAAGCATAAGAGACAAACTCGTTGAGATGAATCACCTAAACGAAACAATATACTCCTGTGGAATAGCCTGCTCAGCTGCAGGAAATAAAACACCCTCCGGAACCTATATGGTTGACATTCTACTGGCTAATATTTGTAAGCAGAATGTTACCCGGTTTCCATACGAAATTGTCAGGCTAGCAGAGGATATTGCCGGCGGTTTACTAGTCACTGCTCCCTCAGAGAAGGATTTCAAAAGTCCCGAAATCGGAAAATACGTTGACAAGTACTTAAAAGGAGTAAACGAAGTCCCCACGGAAAATAGGCTCCGCATGCTTAGACTCATAGAGAACATATCGATGGGACTGGGCTCCGTCGGATATCGAACCGAATCCATGCACGGCGCAGGTTCACCACAATCGCAAAGAATTATGATCCAAAGACTAGTGAACGAGGAGCACAAAAAGAAACTAGCCAAAACTATTGCAGGAATCGAAAAAGAAGAGTTACCAAAAATAAAAATTCAAAAATAACACAAAACAAAAAAGCTGAGAACAGATATAGCCGAATTTTTACAGACTGACGGGCATTATTGGACACCTATATTTTCAAACACGCTCAATTCAGTGGTTAATCCATAAACAGGGGAGATAGTAGCATTATGGGCGAGAATTATGTACATGGCTATTCGGAACGCGAAACAGAAAGACTACACGATCAAGCTAACACACTTAAAGAGCTCTTACATCATAATACCATTTATCCAAAGGGGAGTAAGGTTTTGGAAGCGGGTTGCGGTGTGGGAGCACAGACCATCACTTTAGCAAAGAATAGTCCTGACGCCGAATTCACTTCAATAGACATTTCACCGGACTCAATTAAAAAAGCAAGAAACCTAATTGAAAAAGAAAAAATATCAAACGTTCATTTCCGACAAGCAAGCATCTTCAATCTACCTTTTGAGGAAGAGAGCTTTGACCACGTATTTGTCTGTTTTGTGCTCGAACACCTTCAAGAACCGGTCAAGGCGTTGACAGAATTAAGGAAGGTATTGAAAACCGGGGGGTTCTTAACGGTGATAGAGGGTGACCATGGCTCGTGCTATTTCCATCCTGAGACTTCTGAAGCCTTACAAGCTTGGCAATGCTTAATTCGGGTACAAGCACACTTGAAAGCAAATTCCCTCATCGGACGCCAACTATACCCCTTATTAAACAAAGCACGTTTAAAAAAAATTAGTGTCTCCCCACGCATGGTTTATGTCGATTCCAGCAAACCCGAACTGGTGGACGGGTTCATAAGAAAAACAATTATAGCAATGGTTGAGGGAGTAAAAAAACAAGCATTAGAATTAAAACTGATAGACAAAGCATCCTGGAATAAGGGAATCCAAGACTTGCACAAAGTAGCAGAATCCCCTGAAGGCACATTCTGCTATACTTTCTTCAAGGGCGTTTGTATCAAATAACATAGAAATCAAGCCCTATACTCATCATAGAATTAAAAAAATAAGATTATTTTTTGATATCAATCCATAACACGGTTCTCGTATTTTCTGGTTTTACCTGTCTGGAATCATCTAGATACATTTCCAAGCTAAAGCGAAGTACTTTATAACTATCGGCGATTATTTTTTCTTCGATCTTTTCATACTGTGCAGCGAGCTCTTCGTATGGCCCGTAAACTGTAATCTTGGCCACAAGCGCTTCTCCGCGTTCCTTTTGCTTTAAAGGAGCCTTAACCTCTGCGTTCTCAGTGCACGGATATCCAACGGCCCAATTATATTCATCTTCGGTCTCTGCTTCTCTTGGGTCATTATAGAACATTGCAAATATTGGGCCTTTCATCTGTGGAAACAAGTTCTGCTCTGCAGTTAATTGCATTAGTTGTGTTATTTTATCAGGAATCTGGCTATAGACTCCATTGGCTTCTAATTCTATGTACTTGAATCCAGCATCTTGCTCATATTTAATTTCGAATTTCCTTTTCACGGAAGCCAAACTTTTTACCTCCCACTTTTTTGTTAATAATAAAATACTACCAATATTTAAACACCGCAGTTTACCTTGGGAGGAAAGTTTTTAAAAATTAAGTGTAGTTATTGGGCTTCTTTTAGTAGTACTATGAATTTGCTTCCTTTCTTATAGTTTCCCTTTACCCGGTCTTCGACCCACATCTTACCGCCGTACTTATCCACGATTTTTTTAACGAGGGATAATCCCATGCCCATTCCTCGTTTGCTTATGTCCCCGGTGTACGACCTGTTGAACAAAGTTTTCTTTCTCTCGTCGGATATGCCCATTCCGTAATCTTTAAACTCAAATTTCAGGTATTGCGTATCGTCTTCTCGTATTTTGGAAATCGTGATGTCAACTTTAACTTCCTTATCGTCGTCGTTATACTTTACAGCGTTGTTAAGAACATTATCAAAAATATCGATTAAAAGTTCATTCCCATATACTTTCATATCTTTAGATAAACCTCCAATTTCTATTTTAACATTTCTTTCTTGAAAGCCGCTTACCGTATTTTCTACCGATCTATTTAACATGTCAAAAATCTCAATAGGTCTTAATTCTGCTTCAGCCTCATCTAATCTCGTTAACTTTATGACGTTTAAAATTAGTTTAGCTCCTCTTTCAGCGTGATGGCTAACGACCTGTGCAATATCTCCTAGCTCTTTTAACATCTTGGCATTGTTTCGGTATCTAGAATAGAAATCTGCTGACAGGATGATGTTCTGGAGTATATTGTTCATGTCGTGGGCAAACAAATCCTTGTAAAAATTGATGAGATTGTACGCATCTCGATACTGCTCTTCGGACTTTTTTAATTTCTCTTTCGCAATCTTTTCCTCGGTGACATTCTGTAATGTTAAAACCAGTCCCTCTACCACACCTTCAGGACCTTTAATCGGTATTAAGCTCCAATCCCAATACGACACTCCCCGCTCTGGATTTTCGGCGTACTCGAATGGTTTAGCTTCTACAAAGTAGGGTTCACCAGTTTCTACCACTCGCCGGAAGATTGCCTCGTTCTCTTCGTTAGGATACAATTCAAAATGGTTCCTGCCCGGAAAGAACGATACTTCTCGTTCATCCGCCTCCGCATAGGCACGGTTAACTCTAATGAAGTTAAATTGCGAATCCATGTAAGCAATCAATATGGGAGTATTATCGAGGATGGCGGTAAGAAATTCATTGGTTTCTGCGAGAGTCAGCTCTCTCTTGTACCTGCTTTCTGGTTTTTTGAGAGATTCTGGTTTATCCCTCTTCCTTTCTTCCATTTTATTTCCGCTCATTATTTTAATCAGTTAATCGTAATTATCTATTTTTTATTCCTCATATTTTTCTATATTTATATACTGGTAAAAAAAGATAAGTTCTATCT
>DXJA01000422.1 GCA_019056875.1 Candidatus Jordarchaeum madagascarense | reverse complement strand
TTTACATTATGTATATAAGGTATATATAATGGATGTATAGTTATTTAGAGGATGTTTTTGCCATTTTTCAATATGCAACACAGTTTAAATTGTTTGCATTATATTTTTTACTATACTAATCTAAAAATAGATAGTTGCCCTCCAGTCACTGCCAAATCTTTTCGATTTATAAACAAGGTATAAAGTAGGGAATGTAATGTCGATTGCTTAATGTTTTAAGAGATATTTGTGTTTAATAATCTAATTTAGACATAGGTAAACTTTCTTCTTCCTGTAAGTTTCGAATATCTCCTTAAGTCCCTATCAGAAGCATTAGGAAAATACTATGGGAAGCCGAAAAACGGGGAACCTTGGCATGCAGTGAGCTTGAACAGAGAATAGTCGAGGAATGCGGAGTAACCGAGGGGGAAGCTGAGATAGCGATCTATGGGGCGCTTAGAACCTTCAAAATAAGGGAAGCCAGCCCGCCCAGAGAAACATGGGGCCAGAGGCCTGTTAGAAAAAAAGAGTACTACTGGTCGGGAACCAGCTGCAAGTACCCCCCCTAACACTCCAAGACAAGGTACTAAACCCAATAAAAGAAGTATTCAAGGAAATCCAAGAACAGGGAAAAGAAGCGTTGGCACGCAAAGAAATGGTAGAAAGAACACTTCAAGCCTACAAGAAATATAAGGAGAAACACAGAGGAATAACATACACAAAAACAATAAGCAGAGAATACGCGAAGATGATGCTAGAAGAAGCGGAAGAACTGCTCTTAATAAGACCCGAAAAAGAACAAAATAGAGAAATCACCTACAGACTCAACAATCAAATATTAAAAAAACAAAAAAAGACCTAGGTTCGAATCCGGCTCAGCCCACCAACCTTCCAGTTTGCAATTCTTGTTTTCTACATATAATCAACTCGACGGGTTACCTACTTCTCTAATTTAATTAATTGCAAAAACTATGAACTCTTATTAAAAAGGCTCTCCTATTTTATTTGAATAGTCAACAATTTGTCAATTTAAGATTCAAAAAATTTCAAGCAAGAATAAGAAAGTAATAGAAGTTTAAGAGATAAACCACCCCCAACACCACTTCCCTGATTGACAGAAATAAAAATATTTTATTTTCCGCAAATATTTTTAAGGAGATGTCAATCTATGTGTAACCAATCCTATTAAGCTAATTTAATAGTTTAAGGAGAATGCTAAAATTGGCAGTTAAGGAGAGAATCGGAAAAATCATCAGGATTACCGGACCTGTAATCGAAGCAGAAGGACTCAGCGGAGTACAAATGTACGAAGTATGCCGAGTAGGAGAAGAAGAACTAATCGGCGAAGTAAACCGAGTCGAAGGATCGAACGCCACCATCCAAGTCTACGAAGAAACAACAGGACTAAAACCAGGCGAAAAAGTCATAGCCACCGGAGCATCCCTATCCGTAGAACTAGGTCCAGGTCTCATAGGCCAAATTTTTGACGGCATCCAAAGGCCATTAGAAATTCTCAAAGAGCAAACTGGGGACTTCATCCGCAGAGGGGTGATAGCAAGAGCCCTCCCTCGAAACGTAAAGTGGAAATTCATACCAATAGTAGAAAAAGATGCCACTGTAAATCAAGGAGACATTATAGGAACCGTGCCTGAAACAACTACCGTGACCACAAAAATAATGATACCAATCGGTATCAACGGAAAAATCACTAGTATAGTCCCAGAAGGCGAATACACGATAGAGGAAAACATAGCAACGATTAAAACACCCCGAGAAGAACGAAAAATCACTATGATGACCACTTGGCCAGTACGACAAGGGCGCCCCTACCTCAGAAAACTCGGGTCAACAACACCTCTCATAACCGGGCAACGCATAATCGACACTTTCTTCCCAACTGCAAAAGGCGGAACCGCATCCATACCGGGAGGGTTCGGCACAGGCAAAACAGTCATGCTCCACCAACTCGCAAAATGGGCAGACAGCCAAATAGTCGTGTATTGTGGATGTGGGGAAAGGGGTAATGAGATGACGGAGGTGTTGGAAGATTTTCCAAAGCTTGAGGATCCTCGTACCGGTGAGCCGCTCATGAAGCGTACAATATTGATTGCAAACACGTCTAACATGCCTGTAGCCGCTCGTGAAGCCTCCATTTATACTGCGATTACTTTAGGTGAGTATTTCAGAGACCAAGGATATGATATTGCATTAATGGCTGATTCAACTTCAAGATGGGCAGAAGCTTTGCGAGAGATTAGTGGAAGACTTGAGGAGATGCCCGGTGAAGAAGGGTATCCTGCTTACTTGGCTTCGCGTCTTGCAGAGTTCTATGAAAGGGCTGGGCGAGTTGAGGCATTAGGCTCCACAGAGACCAACCAACGAATAGGCTCGGTAACAATATGTGGGGCTGTCAGTCCGCCGGGTGGGGACTTTTCTGAGCCGGTTACTACGAACACGCTGCGTGTTGTGAAAGTTTTCTGGGGTCTTGACAAAGATCTTGCGAGTAGAAGACACTTTCCATCCATTCACTGGTTAAACAGTTACAGCTTATATGTTGAAAATTTGGAGCAGTGGTTTGCGGAGCATGTGAGTAAGGAGTTTTTAGATTTACGCGGCGAGGCTATGTATTTGCTTCAGCGCGAAGATGAACTCCGTGAGATTGTGCAATTAGTAGGTCCAGATGCTCTTCCGGAGAGTGAGCGTGTTATTCTTGAGGCGGCTCGTATGATTCGTGAGGATTACTTGATGCAGTCAGCGTTGCATCCTGTTGATACTTATTGCAGTCCAGAGAAGGCTTATAAAATGCTGAAAACGGTTTTGAAATTTTATAACAAAATGAAAGGGGCAGTGGAGGGTGGTGTTCCCATCACTTCGATTCAACATTTGGATGTGCTTAATGATATTTCGCGTCTTAAAATTGTGCCCCCTGATGAGGTTGATAAGCGTATAGACGAAGTGGATAAGAAGATTGACAAGGAATTTGCATCGCTTACTGTAGAAAGCCTAGCTTAAATTTTCTTAAACTTCCATTATCTCTTTTCATTTTATCTTTGTTCTTTTTCGTAATTAGTAATAAATGATTCTACTTTTGAAGTTCCATCAATCCGAATCACTAATCTTTAAAAATTGGGTAGGTAAAAGTTATTCAGAAATCTAAACTAATCTATCCCGTTTAAATTAAGAATAGTATGGGATATTAAAAGTTAGTAATTAGCATATTTTTGAATATTAGTTATTGTTAGCTTTTTGGTGTTGTTTTTACACTTTTATTTCTATTCCTACGGCTCTTTTGATTAGGGTTAATATGGGGTCTTCGCCTTTTCTTTCGCCTAATCGGCTCGGGATTTCTATTATGATGGGGATTGGTGAAGTTTCGGTTAGTTTGTTTAGAAAGGAGCGGATTTGGTCTGCTAAGATTTCAGTGGTTATAATGAGCCCTATTTCTGGTTTTTGAAAAAGTTCTCGAATCTTTTGTTGTGCATCTTCTTTATCGTTTGTTTCGAATGTTTCTGTAACTCCAGCTAGTTTTAGTCCCATTATTGTGTCCTTATCTCCGACAACTGCGATTTCCAATTTTTTCACCTTTACATTGACTTTTATTTTCTTTTTTCCAATATGGGAAGTGATTAATATTCTTTATGCTTATGGGTAACCGTTAAAATTTTGTTTGACAATACAGTTGTTTTAAATTGGCCCGGAATATTTGAGTTAGTAGGATAATACTGGCGGGTTTTGGATTTCTACCTTTTAGAGTTTAGATGTTTGCGAGTATGTCTTCTAACTCCATTATTACGTTACAGTATCGGCATCGGATTCTTACTGGTTCCTTGGATACGACGTTGAATGAGGGAGGGGCGGGTTCTCTGCTATTTATAATACAGTTAGGGTTTACGCAACGCGGGAATCCGTTAATAATTGGGGGTAGAGATACTCGTTGTTTTTCCACTACTTCATAGTTCCGGATGATGTTAATTGTTGCTCTGGGGGAGATTAATGCGATTTTGTCTACTTCTTTGGTGTCTAGTTCTCTTCCTTCGATCTTTACTACATCTTTTTTTCCTAATTTGCCGCTAGGTGTGTTAATTAAGATGCTTATTGTGGATCCTTCTTTTCCGGTTAATCCAAGTATTTTTACAACTTCCAAGGCGGTGCCAGCGGATATATGATCGATTACTGTGCCGTCTCGTATTTTTCGAACCCTTAGCTCTTTTTCCGTCATGAAAATACCTCTTAACAAAGTAAGTTAATAACTTTTTTCAGAACATAAATAAATTGTTATTATTTGGTTTAGAGTTCAGTGGTGGAAACTAAATTGGTTCTCTGAAATTATGTTAAATGTTTATACGGGTTCATCGGTTTGGGATTTGTGTTGGGTTATGCTTAGTTTCCAGTATGATTTTCAGCTTTGCGATTGTGTTAATTATTTATCCCACGTACTAAAACTTTATTATATAGAATCACAGTACTAGAAGTGACACCAGTTCTACTTTAAAGGGCTTGGTTAGTTTAAGCTAAACGGTTTTTTATTCAATTCAGCTAAAAGAGACAATAAATATAAGTATCGGGTATCGATATTACCAATCGAGACAGCATCTCATGTTTTTAGAGAGATAGATGGTAATAAGAAGTTTGAAGTGATAATAAAAATCGAAAAGAGGGAAAAAATATGAGTGACACCCTTGAAAAAATGGAACAGGCGATGTATATTTTAAAACTAATCTCAGAAGATACAGCAACCCCCCGTAATATACGCAGAGCAGCGATACAAGCAATTGACGCTTTACAGACTGATGAGGATTCGCCAGCAGTTAAAGCTTCGAATGCTATATCCGTACTAGATGAAGTATCACAAGACCCAAATTGTCCATTGCACAGTAGAACAAAAATTTGGAATGCAGTATCAATACTAGAAACAATTAGCGACGAGGAGTAAACTTGAAAAATGCTCTGCTTAAACATAGTAGGGGAGGTATTCTGGGTAATAAATTATTATTTTTAGTGTCAGAGATATTTCTGTAAATGTTAATCATTTCCGTTATATTTTAAATTTTTCTAAATTTTTATAATTAATATTATTTATATAATTTTTATATTAGAGAAATTATGTTTACAAAATTTTTAATTATGGATACAAAAAAACTATAAGCAATTGAGAACGTTTATTTTTTGGTTTTACAATGACTCAACAATCAATATTGATTAAAATTCGAGGAATATATTCAACCGCATTAACTAAAATAATGCGGGATAATGGATTTGAAATTACACAGTCTTCGCCAACACAAAACGAAAGATTTAATCTAGGGAGCGATATCACTAAACAAGATATTGATATAGTTGATTTTGAGAATAGACAAGGGATTATAATTACCGGAGAAACCAGTAAAGCAAAAAAAGTTGAAGAGGTATTACGTGCGGAATTTGAAGACGCAGTGTTCAGAATACCAGTTACCAAAGTAAATTCAATTTATAAAGCAAAAGTAGTAAAAGTTGAGGGCAATAGTGCATTTGTTGATCTCGGTAATTGTCACGCGCTTCTCCTAGACGAGAGAGTAAGGGAAGGAGAAGAATATGTGGTTGAAATTGTAAAAATAGATGAACGGCATCCCATAGCGACCACCACGATTTCGATAATCGGAAAATATGCAATACTGATTGAACAAGAAGGCGTTAAATTAAGTAAAAAAATTAGAGATACGGAGATTAGGCAAGAACTATACTCATTAGGAGAGAAAATAAAGCCAGATAATTGGGGGATAATTTTTAGAACGGGAGCAGCAAATCAGAATCCAAGCATTTTAATTCAAGAAGTATCTGAACTAAATGAAAAAGCAAAAGAGTTTATGAATAGAAAAAAAGAAACTAAAAGCCCAGCTCTACTATTGGAAGGGGATCACAACATATTTATCGAGTTTACAAGCGAAGATAAGAAAAAGCTGGATAACATTAGACAAAAAATTGTGAAAACTATTTATCAGCATC
>DXJA01000421.1 GCA_019056875.1 Candidatus Jordarchaeum madagascarense | reverse complement strand
TATTAATTATAAAAAATAAAAGTCATTACTAGGAGTGAAGCAGCTTATGGGCAGTGAGTATGATGTGGTTGTTGTTGGTTCGGCATTTGCGGGTGCTGTTGCGGCCAAAACCGCTGCTGAGAAAGGACTCAAGGTTCTAGTTCTGGAGCGGGCCACTGAACCCGGCGAAAAAGTAGTTTCCGGGGGCATTCTAACTCACGACGCTTTCAATGAGCCGGGCTTGGAATTTTTGAGAGAAGGGCCGCTAGAAAGAGAGATTAAAGGCGTCAGGTGGAGTATATGTAATGGCAATGTTGAACCAGCATTAGAGTTTATTTTTAGGAGCACGGATGATGGTCGAGTAGGTTACTCCATCTACTGCTACGATTTTTGTAAATGGCTAACAAATCTCGCGGTGGGTGCTGGAGCCGAATTTAGAAACAACACAACGGTAGTAGATGTGGTGAAGGAGGATGGGTTCGTTAAGGGGGTTGTAACCGAGAAGGGAGAAAAAATCAATTCCAGAGTGGTTATAGCAGCGGATGGTGCTAAATCCTTGATAGGCATTAGAGCCGGTGTGAGAAGAAAGATGCCGCCGGAAAATGTGGAAAACTGTGTGGTTCTGGATTTCACAATACCGGAGAGGGAGATTAGGAGACTCGGTCTCTCAGACACATTTGAGATCTATCTGGGAAAGCCGGAAGAGTTAGGGACACTTGTTTGGATATTTCCCTATAAGGAAAGCTTCCATCTGGGCGTGGGGGCAAATGTTTCAACCCGAAAAAACCCAACTATTTTCCTTGAGAGGTTCTTACATTCAAAACTGTGGAAGGATCGCTTCGAGGACATCGCAAAATTCAGAGCCTGGATGTGGAACACCGTTCCAGCGAATCCTCCTCTCGATGTGGAAAGCAGTATGCTCCAAGAAACGTACGGTAATGGTGTTCTCGTAGCCGGTGACGCTGGGGGATTCTTGGACTCCGTTACCTCCGCAGGATTGTATGGCGCAATGGTTTCCGGTATGCTTGCCGGCGAAACCGCAGCCGAAACTATTCCCAAGGGTGATGTCTCAAAAGAAGGTCTTTCAATTTATGGGGACAAGTATAAAAACAGACTGATTTGGAGGCTCATGCACAGAACATGGAAAAGAGACCTCATATCAGGAAACGGCGCAGAAGAAATTGTTCAATGGGGCTCCAATGTTTCCAATTATGTGGTTAAACGGGGATTCGACCAGCCCAAACCATCGGATCTAAAATTCCTATCGGAAGGACTGTTACCATTACTGAAGTATTTCGGTTTAATCTTTAATAGGAAGATTCCAAAGTTGAGTGAATTACTAACGCTTTTTATGGGGTGACAATATGAAGTATAAAATGTTAGAGGGAACAAGCTGGACACCATGCGGAGAGTTCATCAAGATTGATGAAGAAGCTTGTACCGGGTGCAAGGACTGCGTTAAGGTTTGCCCGGGTGGAGTCATCAGCATAGTGAATGGCAAAGCCAAGGTCATGAGATATGAGAACTGTTGTGAATGTGCAGCATGCTGGTTTGTGTGCACCATTGGAGCCATAGGGTTTTCATGGCCCAAAGGGGGAACCGGAAGAAAGTACAGATGGGGCTAAAAAAATTCTTTAAACTTGCTAAAATTAAAACATATGGTTCGGAAAAAAGGTTAAAAGTTATTTAACAATAATAATAAAGATAACATCATACGGACTTAAACAGCATCATTTTTTGCTCAAATTATAATTTCCCTTGAAAAAGAGATTTGGTCAACATTAATTTGTACCTATTGAAGGATTAAATGTCTTCGGAGGGAGTAAAATGGCTGGAAAAGAGAAGAAACCTAAAAAGATTCCACCAAGATTTGAGAAAGAAAAAGATGAACTAAAAGAGTTGAACTTGAAAAAAGTGAAAGGGTTGGGAAAGAAAGTCAAAGAAGAATTGGAATTAGAAGACGACTTAGAAGAGGAAAGGGAAATATTTGATGAAGAAGACGAATTCGAAGAAGAAGATTATTAAAGAATAAAGTTTCTATAATTAAATATATCGAAAATAAATATCTAAAAACAAAACGGAGGAACTTACATGTTCGGAAGAAAAAAAGATAAAGGAAAAGAAAAAGGAAAGGGAAAAGCGAAAGGAAAAGGAAAATCTAAAGCTAAAGCAAAGGGAAAAGCGAAAGGGAAGAAGTAAAAGTGGAAGATAGGTTTTTTATTTTTTTATTTTAACTTTTTTTCTATTCTGCTATACCAATATCGCAGGTAAAAATTCTATTAAGATCAAATTCCTCTGCCATAGAGCACGAGGAATATAACTAAACTAGTTTTTCAAAATCAAAATTCGGCCTGTACAAAAGAGGACCTGTGTTCTCTCCCTCAAATAGTTGTTATGAATAGGATAGCTAGCGCAAACACATTTCTGATAGTTATTATCATTTCCGGAGGCCTTATCATTTCACCACATTGGAAATTGAAAATTTAGACAAGTTTTACACCAAATATTGATTAATTTTAATTTGTGGTCCAAAATTTTATCACTTCTTAGCTCTTTCTTGGTCGGGCTTCAAAAAAACATTGATTTATAACTATTGCTGTTTCCCCACAATTATTGCAAATTTTCAAAAATTTTAGTCTTATCCGATTCTTTATACTTACTGATTCTTCTCTGTTTTATTTTTCAGAAAAATTTTTAAATAACTTTCTTAAAAATAAAGAAAGAAGGGCGAATAATTTCTGAAATAACAGAGATTACTTCGGGTGATTCTACTAGTATTTTTCATAGAGTTCCCTTCAGAGCGCCGAGTGTGGGGCGCAATGAAAAAAGTACCCAGTGGGAAGGAGAGAGTGGAGAGATGCGTAAGGCTAAGATCTCAGTTTTTATAGCTCTATTTGTTGTTGGATTAATGTTTACAGCTATTCCAGTAGTTGCTTCGCCAGCAAATTCTTCTAATTCTATCTTTACTACTGTTATGGGATACATGACGGCGAACTCAGCAAATGATGCGACAGATATCTCTTCTGAGTGCATTTTGCCTCCTGGAGAATGGACTTTCGTAAATTGTCAGGGAGTAAAGGCTTATCCAGATTTGAGAGAGTATATTTGGCAAACCGATCGCCCCCCCTACGGTCCCTTTGACAAGATAGCTTTGCACAGATTGGTGAAATCAGGTATCGAACCGCGGGGTGTTGTTTTTATTTTACCCGGTACATGGAGCAGTGGTGAGCAGTTGGTTTCAAATCCACCTGAGGATACGTGGACCATGTATGAAAACTATAGTATATCCCATTATCTGGCAAACAGGGGTTTCGACGTTTACGTGATAGACTACAGAACACACTTCGTGCCAATAATTCTGAATTCTAGTCAACTAGGGTTCATGGTGGATTGGGGTTGGGATGTGTGGATAAGTGACATAAAGGAAGCGGTGAATCTAGCCAAAATATTATCTGGAGCCGAGAGAATCTACATGGCCGGTGAGAGCTTCGGCGGGAGTGCAGCTATGAATTATGCGTCGCTATACTGGCAAGAGGATCTAAAAGGGCTAATCCTGCTGGATGGTGGATCTGGGGCAAAATACCCGGAATTGGTGACCAATTCTTTTGACTTACCCGCCGCGATAAACTTAATGATTGCAACTGGGAACTGGTCCCGTGAAGTGGGTACTCCGGGATCAATATTCATCATGAAATTTGCTGATCAATATCCTAACTATCCTGCAGTCAACCCAGCTACTGGCTTGCCTCTTGAACCAGTGCTTAATCCATTTACTGGGCAACCATGGGCTAACATCACCGAATGGGCTGCATTTGCCATCTACATGGCGTGGGGGCCTGGTAGGGTCAGCAACATCTATGGGGGTTACGGAAATCCCCGCGTAATGATTCATATAAATGCAGAATTTGACAGATATTGGCCAGCTACGTTAACCCTTGAAAGCAGCGCCATAAGAGATTGGGACAATTGCCCGTACGTAACACATGATTTTGATGACCTCTATTCTGAGGTAGATGTCCCGTTAATCGCTTTCGCCAGTGGCTTGTTTGGAGCCGCTTTGGGCCCCCTTAGACATGGAATTGCGAATCCGGACTTTATCGGAATAATTCTTCCAGAGTATGGTCATTTGGATGTCTATTCTGGTGAGTATAGTGAAGCGGATGTTAAAGTTCCCACCTATGAGTGGATGATCAGCCACAAAATGCTTGTGGGGTATGGTAGAGTACGCATTGACCGTCATTGGACTTGTGGAGAAATAACAATGTACATTAATGGAACGGTAATAGACCTCAAAATCGATGACACACGTGTTGCATGGGATATTTCCGGTCACAAATCTTTGAGGAATCTAGAAATATACTCTGGTAACGGCGACCTCGGCCGGATACAAATACTTATTACCCATAGAGGACCCGCAGTAGCTGCAGGACCGAAGGTTCACTTCTTGGGCTTGCTAGTATAATCCTGAAATTAATTCATATCTTTACTTTTCTTTTTTTCTGGTTAATTATTTCAAACTTGAAACTTATTCTAATTCAGAAGTAGTATTAAAAGAAATAGAACTGGATTAAAACATTAGCTGATTG
>DXJA01000420.1 GCA_019056875.1 Candidatus Jordarchaeum madagascarense | reverse complement strand
TTAAAAATATAGTCATTAATACTCCTTACGGATATTCTATCCTCTGCGTCACATTTATTTTTAGATGGAATGTCAGTAAACCAGTTACATTAATGGTGTTCAATTAATATTGCAAAAGTTTTAATAAGTAATAGGAAAACCTTTTTTATCGTTATAGTAACATTTGTAGAGTAGTGTGATGTTTATGAAGAAATCAAAGGGGTATCGTACTGGGACTCGAAATTTGCTTAAGAAGCATATTAGGGAACGTGGGCTTCCGCCTCTTAGTCGTATTTTAAGAACATACGAGCCCGGGGAGAAGGTTAGCATAATAATTGATCCTAGTATTCATAAGGGTCAGCCGCACAAGCGGTTCCATGGTAAGGTTGGAACGGTGTTAGAAAAGCGTGGAAAAGCTTACATTGTTTCTGTTAAACTTGGAAATAGTAATAAGACACTTATTTCTAGACCTGAACATTTGAGGCCTATCTAGATAGGAGGTAAGTTCTTTTGCCTGTTAAGATTTTAAAGGAGAGACTTCTTAACTTAGCAGAAGTTAAAAAAATTTTGGAGGAGCGTAGCTCGAAAGGTGAGTTAAGTTACGTTCAACGTGTAACTTTAGATTATGCTACCAAGTTTTCGCAATTATCAGTTGAAAAGTCTTCAGAAATTGTTAAAAAGTTAATCGAAAATTTTGGAATAAGCGAGAGTACTGCTATCCAAATTGTTAATGCGGTTCCCAAAAGTATTAATGAACTCCGTGTTTTTTTAACAAACGAGCAAAAGATTTTTACTGAGGAGGAATTAGTTGAATTTTTAAAGACTTTGGAGGAAGCATAAATCTAATTCATTTTAATACTGGAAGGCGGGGGAATAGTCAATGATGTTGAGTTCTAAGAAGTACGAGGAGTTTGCATACGTGTTAGACAATCTACCACAAGGTTATGCGAATGATCCCAGACCAACTTTTCAGAGGGAACCCATAACACAGGCGGTTGGTGAAACTCATTTCACATTGCTGGAACTTATTCCGAGAAAGGGGGTTTCATTTTCTTTGCATGAGAGAATTTACATAGGTAAAGGTTCTCGTAAAAAAATTGATCATGTTCAAAAGCGTATACGTTATGATGACCTTACTCCTACCGCTAAATCTGAACTTCCGTTTGTCATTGAAAAAATTGTTATGTTAAGAGAAAAGGAATTTGTAAACTTCTTTAATAATGCTCGTCCAATAACCACTAGAATGCATCAGTTAAAGCTTATTCCTGGTATAGGAAGAAAAACAATGTGGCTAATTCTAGAGGAGAGAAAAAAAGTACCCTTTAAGAGCTTAGAAAATCTTAATGACCGGGTGCGAATGCCTGAACCAAAAAAAGCAATAGTCAATCGAGTATTAAGTGAATTAAAAGGAGAAGATAAATACAGCCTATTCACCCGCCCACCCACAACTAGCCAAGAATGATATTGAATTGACAAAGGATAATTTGTTTTTAAATACCCTAAATTTACTGAGAGATAATAATATTAAAATAAGCAAGAAAAAAGGACAACATTTTCTAGTAAACTCTAATTTGCTTAAAAGAGAGATTGAATATGCAGAACTACGATCCTTCGATACGGTGCTTGAAATAGGTGCTGGATTAGGAACTTTAACAGTAGCTCTTGCAGAGAAAGCTAAAAGGGTTTTTGCAATCGAAAATGATCAAAATTTACTTCGAGTGCTCGCAGATAAATTATCTAGTTTTAATAATGTTGAAATAATTTCTGGTGACGCTTTAAAATTAGAATTTCCACCAGTTCAAAAAATTGTTTCTAACATTCCCTACTCTATATCTTCTCCATTGACCTTTAAAATACTCTCAGCACAATACGAAAAAGCCGTTTTGACCTATCAACTTGAATTTGCTGAACGTCTAATTGCGAAACCGGGAACAAAAAATTACGGTAGAATAACTGTAGGAGTATATTATAAAGCAGAGGCAAAGATTTTAGAAAAGATTCCAAGAACCGCGTTCTACCCTCCCCCAAAAGTAGCATCCGCAATTGTCCTGTTAAAACCTAAACCCCCGCCGTTCAAACCATTAAATGAAGAAACTTTCTTCGAAATAGTGCGTTTTCTGTTTATGCATCCTAATAAAAAGGCGAAACATGGTGTAAGATTTTATCTTAAAAATAAGAAAAATAAAGATTTCAAATTCATCGAAACAGAATCCTTTTCTGAGATTTTAGAAAAAAGGGTAAGGCGTCTAACCCCCATAGAAATAAACGAAATTGCAAATACTCTAATAGGTTTGGAGAATTGTTAGAATATGAAAAGTTTTGTGTATCAAGGTTATAAATTTCTAGTATTTGAAGATGTTTATTATCCCTCAGATGACTCCTTCCTATTAGTGGAGAATTTAATTGTGTCTGAAAATGATTATGTTCTTGATATGGGTACCGGTTGTGGCATTTTGGCTATTATCGCGGGAAACACAGCCAAAAAGGTAGTGGGTATTGATGTTTCTGAAAGTGCAGTTATTAATGCGAGAATGAATGTTAAGTTGAATAAAATGGAGGGGCGTGTTGAAGTACGCCTAGGTGATTTATGGAGCGCTTTAAAATCTAATGAGCGATTCGGCTTAATGCTTTTCAATCCACCTTATTTGCCGATTCCAGAGGCTGAGAAAAAAGAGGATGTGATGAATATGGGTATACTTGAAAAGGCATGGGATGGAGGAAAAACCGGGAGAGAAATTATTGATGCGTTTCTAGCAAAATTCGATGATTTTTTAGAAGACGAGGGACGGGTGCAAATGGTTTTGTCCTCACTATCCGAAATAGAGAAAACTCTGTCTTATGCAGAAAAGAAAGGATTTCAATTTGAAAAAAAGGCGGAAAAGAAATTTTTTTTTGAGAGATTAGTTTTAATTAACCTGAAAAAAGCAAGTGGTTTTAACCCTTGATTTTAGACATGTTTAAAAATCTAACAATTTTTATTTTTATATCAGTTAAGACTTCACCCTATTATAAAACTATTATATTCTTGGAGGCTCTAGTTTGCCAATCAATTTGAATCCTGAGGCCCAAGTAGCTCTGAGAAGATTAGAAGAAGCAGAAACAAGGGAAGAAAAAATCGCTGCTATACAAGAGTTATTGCAACGCATGGACAAGCATAAAGGAACCGAGAATTTTGTAAATCAGCTCAAAAAGAGATTAGCAAAACTTAGAGCAGAGCTTGAAAAGGAAAAGTTAAGAAAATCTGGCGTGGCATCTGTTTTTAGCATTAAGAAACAAGGGGCGGGCCAGGTGATTTTAGCTGGTTTAACAAATACTGGGAAGAGCACGATTTTAAATTACCTTACTGGAGCAAAGTCTAAAGTGGGTGATTATCCCTTCACAACAACTTATCCCGAAGTTGGAATACTAGATTTTGATTCAGTCCCCATACAGGTGGTTGAATCTCCTGCGATTTTTGATGGTTGTAGTGGTAGTGAGAATGGTCCTCAAATACTTTCTACTATTAGAAATGCTGACTCTGTAGTTTTGGTCATCGATTTATCCCAAAATGTCTTGGGGCAAGTTAGAATACTATTGGACGAGTTGGAATCGGCTGGGATTCTACTTAATTTAGATCCCCCTCCAGTTGAAGTAAAAAAAACTGGTAGCGGCGGAATCCAGATTATGGGAATTCAATTTTTTGATGGGTCTCGAGAAGAAATTACCAGTTTTTTGAATAAAAAACATATAGTTAATG
This sequence comes from Candidatus Jordarchaeum madagascarense, assembly GCA_019056875.1. Classification (GTDB taxonomy): domain Archaea; phylum Asgardarchaeota; class Jordiarchaeia; order Jordiarchaeales; family Jordiarchaeaceae; genus Jordiarchaeum; species Jordiarchaeum madagascariense. The sequence continues at coordinate 1,643 of DXJA01000420.1, read as the reverse complement.
CGGTGGTTCGAATATGGAACAAAATCTCTTTAGCGGATATTGATCTAGCTTTGGATATCAGTGTAGTATACAAGTCCGCCTTAATAGTTGCCACAAAGGGAGATTTGCCCGGATCTTCAGAGAATTATCAAAAATTATTAAATAACTATGGTCAAAGGTTTGAAATTTATCCTATATCCCTCCTAAAGGAAAAGGGCATTGAGGATTTTAAAGAAGGGATATTCAAATCACTCGGAGTCATTCGCCTTTATACTCGAGAGCCTGGAAACATTATTTCAGATAAACCACTTGTTCTCGAAAAGGGTGCTAGTGTTGAGGATTTAGCAAAAAGGCTTCATGCCCGTTTCATTAAAAATTTTAAGTATGCCCGTATCTATGGAAAATCTGTAAAACACGAAGGTGAAAAAGTAGGATTGGAACATGTGCTCGCCGATAATGATATTGTCCAGTTTTATACCAATTGAAGTAGTTGGTAACATTGCTTAAAATCAAAGTGATAGTTATAGAACCAGAAAACGCTGGGAATATTGGCGCAATTGCACGCGCCATGAAAAATTTTGATTTAGAAGAACTTGTACTTGTTAATCCCAAATTTGAGAATATATTTGAAGCTGAAACACGCGCAATGCATGGGATAAATGTTCTCAAAAATATGAGAGTAGTTAATAATTTAGGGGAAGCCGTTTTGGATGTGGATTTTATAGTAGGCACAACAGCTAAATCCGGAATGAATTATAATGTTCTTAGAACAACTATAACCCCTGAGTTACTGGTAGAAAATTTGGTAAATATTAATGGAAAAATTGCTTTATTATTTGGACGAGAAAGTTTTGGGTTAAGCAACGAAGAATTGGAGGAAGCAGATATTGTTGTAACAATTCCTGCTTCAAATTATTCCACCCTCAATATTTCACATGCCGCCGCAGTTATATTTTACGAAATTTATAAAAGCCGGCAGCACAAGAAAAAAGGCGCCCCTCGAGTCTCTTCAAAATTGGAAAAAGAAAAGGCATTAGAATATTTTCGCCTTATTCTAAAAGATATAAGGTATTCTTCATTTAAGTATAGAATTGCAGAGAGAGTTTTTCACAATGCTATTTCAAGAGCCTTTATTTCTGGACGAGAAATTCATACCCTAATAGGTGTTCTGCGGAGGATACATTTATTTTTATCATCAAAAAATAAATAAAGAGATTAACAAACCAAAGTAAAAATTGAACTCCTTAATAGAGGACTACTATATTAATCCTAATGAGGAAGAATCTTGTAATATCATGGTGCTTTAAAATGTTGGATCAGAATAACCTATATGAATTGTCAATTTTATTTGAAATTGGTTTTCTTTCTGATAAACTTGTAAAATCCATTTATAGCTCCACACTTAATTCACTACAAATAGATGAGGAAGTTTTGAAGGAAGCCTTGAAATTTCTTGAAATAGTCGAAATGGTGAAGGAAAATTTTCCCCCTAAGACCATTGAAGAAGATACATTAAAAAATTTAATAATCTATCGTCTAGGGTTATTTGCATTATCCGGCCTGGATGAAAAGACTTTAACGGATGAAATCTCCACCATGAGAGAAAAATTAGAAAGAATTATAGTTAATAAGAACACTAGTGAAAAAGAATTAAAAAATATAAT
>DXJA01000419.1 GCA_019056875.1 Candidatus Jordarchaeum madagascarense | reverse complement strand
ATACCCCAAAAAAACTTCCAAAAAATATTTTAGAAACATCATATAAAAGAAGGCTATAGCATAATGTTTTAAATCAAGTGCAAAATAAAATAGGGGAAATACTATGGAGAAGAAGAAAAAAGCCATCATTATTTCAGGACTACTTATACTCTCTCTCTTTCTCATGGTAACAATGATTCCACAAAACTCTTTCATACCAACATTACCTGCAACTTCAACATCACCATCAGCAATAGGAGCTGGAGCTAAAAATGGTGGCGAGAGTTACACCTATTGGTGGAACGTGGACTTCCACTACCGTCGAAGTATTCTCATAGACAACTCTCTCAGCGCATATGACGTTGTAAACAGGCCCATAGATGTTTTCCTCACATTCAACCCCAACACCTGCCATAACAACAGTATAAGAGTCCAGTACTGGGACGACTCAGGCTGGCTCTCAACCCCCATTCCCCATCAAGTCTGGAACGAAACATATTATCCTACCACGAGTTATTACCAGTCCTTAACACTAACATTCTACGTTAACGTTTCAAAGCAGAGTACAGCCGCATACTATGTCTACTATGACTACGAAAATCAAGGCGATCCGGGATACCCTGTACAGGTCACAAGCAGTTATGCTTCTGCAACCTATACAATCACAGGCGACTATTACACAGCAAAAATCACAAACTCCACAAATGGTGGAAAAATATACGTGTGCACCCACACCACCTCGGGAAACGAATGGTCCTACGACCAGCAGATGCATTGGAGTCCAGAATTCAGGCACGCATTATATATTGGGCCTTGGTATTTTTGGACCGACTATGAAACTTCCGGGCACTCCGGCAACGCTGTAAAAATTAGAGAGGGCACTATCTTTATTGAATTCAACATTACTACGAATATGATTGGCGACTCCACTGTTGCAGGAACAGCAAACATTGTGTACCGATTCTATAGGTGGGGATGGACAAGTGAATCCAACACGAATTTCACTGAAGATTTCTCGTATTCATGGCTATACATTGGAGAGTATTGGGGTAACGAGTGGCGGTTTGACACCCGCTCAATGTCCTATATGAAGTACGAGGATATTGATGATACAGTTTACCAAGAGAGCGGCTTCACTTGGGACGGACAAAACATCGGTAAGGCTCACTGGCTCTGTTTCTGGGATCCAAACGACGGAGAAGCAGCAGGAACCCTTGATCTAGAGCTGCCCACAGCATCTAAAGGCCCCTACCAGTGGTACTACCGGCTCTCAGCACCTTCCTCAGATGCTCAAAAATGGCAGAGAATGTGGCCTAGTATCGAGTACACTGATGGTGATTGGGTTCACGAGAAATATGCTGTCTACATCTGGGATGGAACCAGCGGTTCAGGGCCCTTCGAGAACTTTGCGAAGGGTATGAGAAGTGCAATCAATGTGACAAAAGGCAGCCAAGAGTATGTATTCTACACGGTACACGTACACGTAGAGGACTATGACAATTCGCCGCTTCCAAACGCTAACGTCAGCGCGTATCTAGGTGCAACACTTAACCAAAGCACACTCACCGATAGCGATGGGAACGCCACACTCTACCTTTACGGTGATACATATACCTTGAATACAACTTGGAAAGAAACCTATGAGAATGCAACACACACAATAGTTTGGAAACCGTACATAGACATACAACCCCTCATTGTTAACAAAGCCCTACACAACACTGTAACCAATGTTGAGTTCAACCAGCTAACAACACTCTACTGCCACCTTATAGACTCAGATACTGGTGAAGACTTTGCATCAGCTAACGTGTCACTTTATCAAGGTTCGCCCCCCTATAATGATTCGCAGAAATCCAACGATACTGGCTGGGCTATTTTCCATGTGGACAAAGCATTTTATAATATTAACGTTACTTACGCCGGAACTGTATTAACAATAGACACATCGACGGTTGACCTCACAACTGGGACTCAGACAATAACCATAAATTGCAGCATTCCTGAAGCCTTAGAACCGACTCATATTTACTGTACAAACGGAACATTTGTTGAATCATCTTGGGGAAACGATGTGGTTCTTCAGATTTACTGGAGGAACAGCACCGATGGGAATATTAACTCCACTGCTGTCGAGGGCTACGTCAATTACACTCTTATTAACACGACTAGTAAGAATCCGATTCCCGGGTATGTGAACCTACCTCTCACACCACAGGGGACTGCTCCCGACATTTACTATGTTATTAATTTGCCTTATACGGTGCTTGTCGGCGGTGAGTATTATACGGTTCACGTTGAGGCTGATGACAGTGATGGTTCTTATCTCATGGCTGAGGAGGACATAATTATCTACATAGAGCCTGCTGATTTCTACGAGGAATATCACTCTTCTTTGGGTCCATTCTACTGGGGTCAATCGGATATCTTCATGACGATTAGCCTCACTTATGCGGGCAACCCGGTCAACGGTGCTACTATAAGTTACTCACTGATTAATTTGGAAGGTGAACTGAAGGATGGCGGCTCGTTGTCGCCGCATGCCTCCTATGAGGGGTATTATGAGGACCGTATCCAAAGTACAACCATTTCTGATCCTTCCAATGACATTAATGTCGGTGGATATATTCTTAGGTTTACCATTCAGCGTGAGAACTTTACCTCGGAGATACTTGAGCGTTCGATAAACATCCTTCCCGCTAACACATCGATTTCATGGGAAGCTTTACCCAGTAATGAGGGATATGCTGGAATGAACATTACAGTTAACGTCTTATACAAAGATGCCCTGTTTGATACCGATATTTTGGATGCGTCCATATCCTACTATGTGGCGGGTACCAATTTGAGTGGCTCCTTAGTCTGGAACGAAACCATGAATGTTTATCAAGTTGGTATCCCCTCCGAGAATCTTGATATAGGGGTCTATGTTATGCAAATAACCGCAAGAGGCAATAATTATGCAACGAATGAAACATTTGTTCCTATTATCATCAAGGCAATTCCGACAGTGATTTCAGCTCCTTCATTCTACCTTTCAAGTTTTGTTTCACCCGACACAATCTATTTTGGACCATTTATTCAGCTTGAAAACAATGCTCCATTCGCCTTTGTTCGAATCAAGTACGACGCTCCGTCCAGTTCGCCAGTTCCCGGTGCTAGTGTTACAGTGAATGGCATTCCAACTATTTACATGGGAAATGGATATTACCTGGCACTCATTCCCACTTATGGTTTGCCCCCAGGAGCTTACCCGCTTTTCGTCACAGCTGAGGGTAGTGGTTACGATCCCCAGAATCCTGTCTTCTTCCTAAGCGTAAAGGAAAGATCGGTTCTCATTCCATTCGTTAATGTCCGTGTTCCTCTCACCACGTTTTTATTAACAACTCTCGCAGTAGTAGTAACCGTCTCCGCGTTTACGGGATACTCGCTTTTGAAGAGAGCACGAATACCAGCTATTATACGGAGAATCGATGAGCTTATAGCCGCTATAAGCCGCGGAGAAAAGGTTGACGTGAAACTAATCACACGTGAGAGCGTAATATCCAGAGTTTTAGCCTCGGAACTAGACATTATAGGATTAGAGCCCAGAGTTGAAGTCTATGTGCCCGTCGAGCTTGCGGATCGCTTGATACCGCTACTGGTGGAATCAGGAATGGCAGAAAACGAAGCCTACGCATTAGCGGTGGAGCTAAAGAAGGCAACCCCAGCTGAACGAGAAAAGCTACTAGAATCCGTGGGCATACCAGGTGAGACCAGCGCCAGAGTCATAGAGATTATTGAAGAGGAAGAAGAAAAGGCACAAGGATTCCTGAAACCTCAAGTTAAACCCACTGAACCCAAACCAGCACCAGAAGAACCAGAACCAGAGAAGGAACCAAAGAGATCAGAAGAAAGAATCTGATGAAAAGCTACAAAGGGAAGCGAAAAAGGAACAGCCGAAGAAGAGAAAAGAGCCCGAGGAGTAGAAAGACGAATCTTCAGACACATCCAGAGAATAGAAAAAACAGATATCCTTAAAGTATTCATCGGAAGGGAAGGAGAAATAATAAAATTATTTTTCTTTTTTTATTTTTTTATCAATTTGCAGCCCTATGTTTATTTTTTGTGGTTGAATATTCTATCAATTTGATTTCTTCTCTGCTGTTTCAGATATTTTAGTTTTAGAAGATTAGAAAGAATATTCCGAGATAGATTCTGGGGGAATTATCCAAAAAAATATTAATTATTATTCAGGCTGATTTTACTATGAAACTGATTAGATTAAAATCAATAGCGAATAATGCAATTCGAAGTTCAATTTGGACTCCAGAACCGATGGGTGTTGATCCTTTTCACACATTTAGACCGAGAGAAACAATTATTGTAGACTTGATTAGTGGTGATATTAAGCCTGAAAGACAGGGGGATGATGTTGAAAAGTTTTATAAGGCTATGTCAAAGTGGTTTCACCGGGCTTTAAAAAAAGAGAAAATTCCACTAAGCGTTATAGAGAGCGCAAAAATCGCCATCTCTCCCACCGGAAAAAAAATGTATAATTATAGCACAAGGAAAAGAATTCAAGTCAGAAATTGCTTATTAAAAGAGATTAAACTGCTCTAATCAGTATCAAACTGGTGTATAGAGATTTTAATTAGATAAGATTTAACGTATAATTTATTGAATT
>DXJA01000048.1 GCA_019056875.1 Candidatus Jordarchaeum madagascarense | reverse complement strand
CCCCCATATTCTATGGATTTGCGAATGGACTTGCGGATGTTAATCTTGCCCTTATCTGATATTTTCTCTCTTCTTGAGAGTTTGGATGCCAGTTGACTGGCTAGCTTTTTTATGGTCTTCTCAATTTTCTGCACATTGCTGACCAGAAAAGTTAGATCCCCCACATACTTGGAAAAGTCCAGCTCCTCAATATTCTCATAATCAAGTTTCACCAGTTTAGATATAAGATCCTCTAAGGGGTATTCTTCCCTAAACTGATCTATGAACTTTCTCTGAGTAATATTTAGAACTTCATTAATTCTTCCCACATAATCCTCAAAATCAGCAGTATCCTCCACCGCCCAACCGGCGTAAAGCTTCATGTAATCTATAAAGTTTTTAAGCATCCTAGCAAAGGTTCCTGCGTCGCTGGTTTTTTTGAGAACCCGCTCCAAAAGCTGATTCGCAGCCCCTTCCAAATCATTCTCATCAATCGCCTTTCCTATCCCCCGGATACCCCCATACCTTGCAAGCACTCCCCGCTGCTGCATCTGCTGATCCTGCCGAGGAGTCTGAGGTTGCTGAGCATCATTCTGACGAAATACTTCCATTCCTTGTTCTTGAGTTTTAGAGGAGGGCTCGTACTCTCCTTTCTGAGAGGAAGTTAGTGGCACCGTTTTTTTACTTTCTTCCACAAGGTTACAGAAATAGAGTTCGAAAATGTGATCGAAATCCGGCCGGTCAATCTCGTCTTTTATGAGACAAGCGGCTAATCCTTCCCTCATTACTTCCTTATCTATTTCCAGCAGTGAGAAAGCTTTGCAGGCATCAATGGTCTCCGCCATTCCCACTCTAATGTTTCTTTCGCGGAGAAGCCTCACGAAGCCATCAATCATTTCTAAAAACCTTACCCTTTAATGGCCATCATTCCCAATGCCGAGAAGATTTTCGATACCCTTTCGCTTAACTATGTCAACATCACTTTTAATCTTGAGAAGAGTAGACAAGAGGGAATTAACACTTTCCGGATCCAAATCATTCTTTCCGATTGCCAGAAGTGATCGAGCAAAGTCGATTGACTCTGCTATTGAGGGAATTTTTTGCAGTCTCAGGTTTCTGAGATTTTCCACGAAGTCCAATATATTATCCACAAACTCGTCATACATTTGGGGACAGTTAAGCAGGATAATCTTCTTCTCAAGCTCCTTCGGAGGATAGTCTAAAAAGAGGTGCAAGCAACGCCTTTTCAGCGGCTCAGAAAGTTCTCTGGAACTGTTCGAAGTCAAGACCGTGATTAGTTTTTGATTCTCAGGAGCCCTCACAGTTCCCAACTCGGGAATCGTGATCTGGCGCTCCCCCAGCAATTCCAGAAGAAAGGCTTCAAACTGTTCGTCAGCCTTATCAATCTCATCTATGAGAAGTACAGCTTGGGCGGACTTTAGGGCGGTTAGCAGGGGGCGTTCCAGAAGATACTCCTCGGAGAATATCGATTTTTCGCATCCATCATTTTCTTTAAGATGGTTCATCTGAATTCTGAGGAGCTGTTTGTGATAGTTCCACTCGTATATTGATTGTTCGGGAAGGATTCCCTCATAGCACTGAAGCCGGATCAAGGGAAAACCGAACAGTTTCGAGGCACAAACACCAAGATAAGTTTTACCGCACCCCGCGGGACCTTCCACCAGAATTGGCTTGTCAAGTTGGAATGCGAGAAAAAGGGTGGTAACTATCTTCTGATTCGGCAAATATCCAACCTTAACTAGTCCCTCCTCAATGTCTTTGGGTTTAAGTCTTGCTGGATGCTCCAGTTGTTCTCTTGGAACAAAACCGGCCATAAAATCCACCATTACCATTAAAAAATACTTTAAAATCGAGTGGACAGTATTTTTAAACAAGCTATAAATCTATCTCTAACATTAAAAGCAGTTTTTTAAAGCAAATGGTCCGAAACCGTAGTTACTACGGGAATGAAAACATAACACATCGCATTCATGAAACGAGGATTCACGCAACCCGAGTCACATCCTTAGCTGTAAGCCCTGATGGTCAATACGTGCTCTCTGGAAGCTCAGACAAAGATGTCCACTTGTGAAAGAATCTGTGACACCAGAGCAAGCCATTTTAACAAATCAAGAATTTTCAGGGTATAAACCCCTATTTTTCTTGTTCTATTAGTGTGCTAAAAATTAGATTTTAAAATTGTTTAAAAAAAATAGAGGAGTTACATCCTCAAAGAGTAGGGGATGCTATTTTTTCAGAAGTTCTTTCCGTCTTTCTTCGAGAACCTTAAGGATTTTGTCTCTGTCCTTTGGAAACGTCTTGTAGGCTATGAACCATATTAAGAAGCAGATGATCCACGGAATAACAGTTGTCCATAGCATAGCCGTAGTCAGGGACTGACCCGAGAGTGTGAATAAAACAATCAAAAAGGATAATGGTAATACACTTAGCCAGATACCCATGTAGGGTGTTATGGTCTGCATTGTAATGCCAGCGATTCCAAAGTTAAGAGTGTCTGCAAGCCACCCCGCAATAACAGCAGCAACAGCCGCGAATCCACCCTCAAACATCTGTTCAATGGAGAAGGTGGTACTCCTTGTTTCCGGCTTTGACACCATGGCAACCATGGGTTGAACCGCCGCAGGACCGGCCCAACTAATCAAAATCGCGGTAATCAAAGCTAAAATTGTATACTCCACTATGGACAGGGGCAAAATGAGTATCAAAAATATCAGAGGGATACCCGACAAAACTGAAATCTGGGCCACAATAATCCTACCCCTATTGTAGCTCTTCTTCCCACCAATGTCGCCCAGAAAACCCCCCAGCCCGTTTCCCAAAGCAGCACCAATCACCAGCACTGCAAACAGCAGAGTCGCCTGAGTAGGAGGAACATACCTCACAGATTCAAGCCAATGCACCAGAAAAGCCTGAAGTACAATCCAAGGAAAGTATCCTATCATTCCTTGTGCCATTAGGACGAGGATTGTTTTGGTTCTGAATATTGTTCCGATTGCGCTGCGATCTATTTTGAATTTTTCTGCGGCTTCAGCGGTTAATACTCCTTTCAGTTCTTTTTCTGAGGCTCCTTTGACTGGTTCTTTCACCAGAAACCATACTACTGCCGCGATTATGAAGCTGAGAATCGCTAATAGTACGAAGCCCCATCGCCAAGCACCATAGTACACGGTGTATTTGGTAAATGTATCAAATACAAAGAGCTGCGTGACAAATTGTGTTAATAAGGGTACCAGTGCAGGATTTATTGAGTATAGTATGGCTTCGTATATGAACAAGTCGTACAGGTTGGATTCCAGTCCGTAGGTGAAGCTTGGGGCATCCATAGCGCCTAGGACGGGTACCAGTACCGCGATTCCTAGGATGCCTATCATTTGGAATAGTCCGAGATATTTTCCTCTCACCTCTGGTTTGTAGTAGTCTACTATTATTGAGAAGCCGGTGGGTATGATGGCTGCCAGTCCGAAGCCCGCTAGCAATCTGAAATATAATAGCGAGGAAAAATCGTTTGATGTGGCGCAGAGCAGGGTGAAGAGGCCCCAAATTATGCAGCCTATTACCAGCACGTTTTTGCGATTGTATTTGTCTGCGAGGTATCCCCAGATTGGGGCGGCAATGGTTTGTAGACCTGCCCGTGCGGTTGTTATCAGACCCAGTGAGGCTCTAGTTATTGCTAACTCTCTGCCTATGGAAGTGTAGTAGGTGGGTAGAGCCTGAGCATCCGCGTTATTGATAAAGTATGAGAGACTTACTGAGGCAAATGATCTGTTCTTTCCCGGCTGTTCGTTCTCGATTTCCCGTACCTTCTTATTTTTTGCCATCCATATTCCTCTTTTAAAAATGGGATGAATTTAATTCTAAGTGAATTTCTAGGTTTTAAAAATTTCGTTTAGAATGCTTTTTCCATTTTTAGAAGGAATTCTGGTTTATGGCGGAATGAGAATAAGATGAGGATTAAAATCCGGTAATTAAAACTTCAAGATATTTGTATTGATGATTTATTTATTAAAATTAGGGATATGTTGCGGTAAAGGTTTCCAATTGTCTTGAGAAAAAAAGGGGGGAGGAGGGGGTGAGTTTTATTTTTTGAGTTCTTTGAATACTAGGGCTAGCAGTATGTAGGCTATAAATACCAGTGCTATTCCAATTATCCCGAAGAACAGTAAGCCTCCTAGAATGCTCAGAATTCCAGCTGCTAGCATCTGGTCAGAGTTAGGTGTTTTCTGGCGCATTACAATCATGGTGACGCCGAGTACAATGTAGCCAACTACTATTATTATAGCGGCTAATGCTATAGCGATGCCGAATCCCATGCCTACGGTAACGGTTTGTGTTATGGGTATAATCACTGAAAAGTAGCCGTAGATGAGGTAGGTCCAGGGGGAAATAATAGTTGAAGGAAGCAGTGCTAGGGGTATAATGACTGCAAGGGCTCCGAAACCGATCATCATTATGAGGGATGTGATTAGACAGATGGTGCTCTCCTCTTGCTTGTAGAGTCCATAGAATCCGTACCCAGTCATTACGCTGCCGATGGCGAAGGGTAAAGCACCTAAGACGCCTAGACCTAAGATTAGTGAGCTGTTGCTCGTAGAAACATCTGCTATTGCCATAAGGACTACGTTTTCATATGATAACGGGGGGAGTGGCCCAATTATGGGTATGTCAAATTGAGCTAGGGAGGCAAAAGCTAAGCCAAATAGATTGTAATTACGGCTAAGAGCGCCCATTGCCGGTACTAGTATTCCGATTAAGATGAATGAAATTAGGGTGATTAGTGTTCCGTAGAATGCGATTTTGTATTCGTTTGCCATATTAATCTCCTCTTTTTTGGTTTTTCTAATGCTGACATAAGTAGATATATCTACTGACGGTAGAGATAACTACTTACTGTAGTTTATACTATAAAAAGTAGTTTACTTAAGTCTTTTGATGATGGCAAAATAACCAGATAATAAATTGTTGCATATTAATGCAGAAAGTTTCTTAAAATAATTTTTTGCAAATATTAAATTGTAACACAAAAATCGAAAGTTTGCCATGCTAACAAGCTTCCAAATAGATAGTCCCCTTTTTTAACTAATGAGTCTTCAGAAGTAGTCATGAGATTTGTAAAAGCTTTAAGGTAAATTTATTACTCATTTATATTAGTTTTAATTTAGTTAATATCGGAGAGAATTTCATGGCTAAGCAAGAAGTTCAGGATAAGGTTATGACTGCGTCTGAAGCGGTTAAAAAATTTTTAAGCGATGGAGAACAGGTCGCTATCGGTAACTTTCTTCAGTCCTCACCTTTCGCTCTTATACTTGAAATAATTAGACAGAAGAAGAGAAATTTAACTCTTTGGAGCACATCGTTGATAGAAGAGGCGGACTTAATGATTGCTGGTGGGTGTTTGAAGCGAATAGTTACTGCGTTCAGCTTCAGGGCTGGAGGGATCAATTTCGGAAATGAATTTGATAGGGCTCTCAAAGAAAAGAGGATTGAGGTGGAAGATTACTCGAATTATGCGGTTTTAGCCATGTTAATGGCGGGTGCTATGGGGCACTCCTTCATGCAGATTCCTATAGGTCTCAAATACACCGATATTTTCCGAAGTAGAAGTTTTATGGGCGAAAACAAGTTCAAGGAAATGGATTGCCCCTTTACTGGAAAGAGGGTGCTTCTGGTTCCAGCGGTAAATCCTGATGTCGCCATTGTTCATGTTCAAAGAGTGGATGTTTATGGTAATGCTCAGCTCTGGGGTGCATTGGGAACCGCCAAGTGGGCAAGTTTAGCTTGTAAAAAAATAATCGTCTCGGCTGAGGAAATAGTAGACCATGAGATTGTTAAGAGTAGCCCTCATCACACAATTATTCCCAGTTTTCGAGTTAACGCAGTTGTTTTAGAACCGTGGGGAGCACACCCTTCTGAGGTTCAGGGATACTACGATTTGGATGCTCTTTTCAGAGGCATGTTATTAGCGATGGACGCAAGCCATGACAGTATTCGACACTTCCTCTACGAGTGGGTTTACAATCTGGAGAATAGGGAAGAATACATAAAACACTATGTTGAAAGATTTGGAAGAGTATATTTAGAAATGTTGAAAGCCAAACCCTACTACAGCTCACCCGTTAATTATGGCTCATCTTTTAGGAAAACCATGCAATTAGAAAATACGAAATAAGACATGTTAACTAATCATAGAAGAATAGTGAATCAATAGAATAGGAGAAAATGCAGAAATGGACTACACGCCTTTAGAGTTAATGGTTTATCTTGCTTCTAAGGAAATTAAGAACGGTGACCGTGTTATTGTAGGTCAGGGAATTCCGATAATCGCTGGTATGTTGGCGAAGATGACCCACGCACCAAACTGTATACTGATGACCGAGGCTGGAATCATAGATTTTTTACCTTATAAGTCAGCCTTCCACATTGCAGAAAGCACCACCACGAAGGGTTTTAGTTACGCGTGCGATTTGGCTGACACTTTCACAACAATACTGTTTAGAGGATACGTGGATGTGTGTTTCTTAGGGGCAGCACAAGTGGACAAATTCGGCAACTTAAACTCAACTGTGGTGGGAGATTATGAGAATCCCAAGATTAGGCTACCCGGAGCCGGAGGTGCAGCAGATTTTATCGGACACTCCAAAAGAACAATAATAACACTGAGAGGGGGGCAATTCGTTGAGAAGCTGGACTACTGCTCTTCCCCGGGATATTTAACAGGAGGCGATTCGCGAGAAAAAGCAGGCTTTCCTCAGGAAACCGGTCCGAGTCTGTTGATAAGCACTCAAGGCGTCTTCGGATTCGATAAAAAAACAAAAGAGTTGTTCCTTAGAGGTTGTTTTCAAGGGGTTGAAGTAGAGGATATAAGAAAGAATGTTCCTTGGGACTTGAAGATGGCTCCGGAGCTCCAAAAAATATGTCCTCCAACCGAAGAACATATAAGAATATTTCGAGAGTTCGCGTCAGGACTAATGTTGAGAAAAAGCAGTAATAGCGAGCAGTTATTTACTGCTGTGGTTGATTTTATTATGGGTAAGGGAAGAGAAATAAAAGTGGATGAGGAATAGGTTCCTCCTCCAGAGGGAGCACACCCTGTTTAAATAGGAGACTTCCAAAACGGTATCTAAATATTTTTATAACAGGTGTAATGAAAGTAAAGTGCTTCTGATGTTTGGGTGATGGTTATGGACGTTAAGTTTGGTTTCTCAATTCCTGTTCCTACTTATAGGTTGGAGTTGGCGATTGAGGGTGCTCAGAAGGCTGAGCAGTGTGGTTTTGAGAGTTTGTGGTACGCGGATCACCTTACTACAATACCGCCTCAAGGCAGGGTTTATGATGCCTTTGTATTTTTAACCACTATGGCTTTGAACACCAGCCGACTTACCCTATGTACTGGTGTTTCTGATCCCCATCGTAGGCATCCCGCGGTTATGGCTCATATTCTAGCTACTCTGGATATGGTTTCCAATGGTAGAGCCATGCTCGGTATTGGTGCGGGTGAGGCCATGAATCTCAAAATGTTCAATATCGATGCACGTAAACCAGTCTCCAAAATGAGAGAGTTTATCGAGGTTATGCGGCTATTATGGAAGGAGGATAGAGTGAATTATGAAGGTGAATTCTTCCAGATGAAGGATGCTTTTCTGCAGGTAAGACCTATTCAGGAGACGATTCCGATTTACGTTGCAGGTAATGGTCCTGTATCTAGAAGGGTTACCGGTGAGATTGCTGAGGGATGGTTTCCATTCTATGAGAGCCCGAATCTGATTGCCAAACACATTAAGGATGTGAAGGAAGGCGCTAAAAAGGCGGGCAGAAGTATGGATGAGGTTGACACCTGTTATAATTGTATGACTGCGGTTGCTGACGATTTTGAGACCGCCTTCAAGAGGGTTGAGTTCATGAAAGGGGGGCATCTGCTTTTCCCAGATAAGCTAAAGGAAGAGTACAATGTAGATGTTCCGAAAGATTTGGTTATTCAAAAATTGACCCCGTCAAACGAGGATCTTATGAAACTTGTTCAATTTCTTGACAAGGTTCCGGATCGAATATTACAGGATTTCAATGTGATAGGTACAGTGGATCAGGTTATGGATCAGATAGAAGCCTTCATTAAGGCGGGAATCAAGCACTTTGCTTTTCTCAATAGGGGGCCAGATCCAAATAGGGTCTTTGAAATATACCGTGATAAAATAATTCCATACTTCAAAGAACTATGAGCCCTAAATTTTGAAGAACAATGATTCGCCCGCTCATTTAGAAAGTCTCAAATGAACGTATTTGATCTTTTTAATATATTTCAACTAGTAAAAGTAATTCATTTATCCATTAACGCTTTTCAAGGAGAAATTTGAAGGAATTTTTAACGTTATGGAAGAGAATTTAGGCTATAAATTTATAAAGAGAAACTATCGTATTTTGATAAATATTCTTAAGGTGTATTTATGCCTCCGGTTCCCCAGTTTGGTGCTCATTTGCCTAATGCCCCTCTCTCAGATATATATGATGCCGTTTCCTACGCTAATAATAATGGTTTTGACTCTGTGTGGTTGGGGGATCATCTTGTAGGAACCGGGGTCAAAGTTTGGGACGCAATGGAGCCTTTTCCAACGCTGGCTGCGATTGCCTCTCAGACGAAACTAAAGTTGGGGATAAGTGTTGTTGACGCGGCTAGAAGGCATCCCGCGGTGTTAGCTCAGAATATGGTTACGGTAGACCATGTTTCGAATGGTAGGCTGATAGTAGGAATTGGGGCAGGTGAGGCTCCGTCCATTAAACCTTTTGGAATTAAATGGGACAAGCCTGTCAGCGTAATGGAAGAAACAATTAAAATTATTAAGAAGATTTTTTCTGGCGGTACAATCAACTACAATGGCGATTTTTACAAGCTAAAAAATGCTTTTCTGCTCCCCTTACCATTTCAGGAACCACATCCGCCTTTCTGGATTGCAGCCAACTCGCCTAGAACAAGAAAGATAACCGCAGAACTTGGAGACGGGTGGTTACCCCAAGGATTAACACCTGATGAATACAAAAAATTTTGGGAAGAGATAAAAAACCACGCAAACAAAATTGGGAGAGACCCTGAAAAAATCGTGAGAGCAAACACCGTATTCACATACGTTTCCAAGAAAGAAGAGGAGGAGAAAGTAAACCCCATAGAATTACCGGCAAAGCTGCTTTCAGCCTACTGGCCGGAGACCCTAAAGAAGGCCGGTATAGAGGTCTCGGAAGAGTTTGGACTCAATAAATTCACATACAGTCTAGAGTCAATGAAGAGGGTTATTGAGATTGCTAAAAAGATTCCCTTCGATGCCATCAAGGATCACTTTATCTACGGAACTCCAGAAAATTGCATCGAGAGGATTGATAACCTCTATAAGGCGGGAAACCATTACTTTGTGTGCATACTGCTGGTTCCGACCAAACATAGAAAGAGTCAATACGAATTGTGGGGTAAAAAGATAATTCCCTACTTCAAAGAGCAGTACGAATAACCATCGGTATGGAATAACAACCTTTACATGTTCAATTAAACACCAATTCACACCTTGATTTCCCTGAATATTATCAATGTCTAGTTTTCTAAGATATTTTTTCTTTTGGCAGAATTAGTAGCTAATTGGGTTAATTTTTTAACAGTTAAAGGGCATAATGTTGCAAAAGGATTATAAGCATATGAAATTACTTATGTATCAAATTAGGAGGGTTTCGATTGGCTAGAGAAATTGATTTGGAGGCTAGTGCGCAAATCATCTCCATAGCGTCAAAGTATATAATCTTTAGTGTTGTGTTGGTCGCCATTGGAGCTGTGTTTATGGTCTATGCAGTTCTGGCTTACTTGGTTTATGGAACCTATGCGGTCTCATTTTCAATAATAGGCGGCTTCTTCATTGGTGTAGCTTTCATTGTCATAGGAGTCTTTCTAACATTTTGGGGTCTCTACTGGATGCGTAGCGAAGGAAAAAGATTGAGAAAAAAGTTTGAAAGAGGCGAGCGGTAAATAAAAGGAGGATAGTTCATGTCCAAGAAAAATAAAAACGTTAAGAAACTGGCGAAGCACCCTGAAAAGAAACCAGATAAGCGCCCTATCCCAAAATGGGAGGATATAATAGAAGAAGTTTATGGCAGTATCCAGTGGTATGCTACGCGTTTCATACTTTTTTCAGTCGTGGGAATAGTGGTTGGATTTATTGCCATAGTTTACGGGATTTTAGCCATGTATTTCTCGACTCCTGCGCAGTCAATTTTAACCTTTAATTATTCGCCACTTCAAAATGTTTCTGTCTTTTTAGGAGTTTTTGTTGGCGTCGGTACCATAGCTGTATCACTAGTTCTGTTAAGCTGGGGAATATTTTGGAGAAAGAAAGTAGATAACCGGAGCATATTTTAAATACCTCCAGCTTTAATTCTTTTTTCTTCTTTGTTACAGTTTTTTTAGGTTTTAAAAGAAAAATTAGGTAAAGAATTGTTTTTAAATTAAAGAATCAGCAATTTTAAATTTCGATAATTATTACGGTTAACATTATCTGAATTTCAAAATTTTTTTGTCCAACCATTTTAGGACTTACGCAGTTGGGCTATAGAACGTATGTGGGGTGAGCCAGATAAGTCCGGATTGCCTCTTG
>DXJA01000418.1 GCA_019056875.1 Candidatus Jordarchaeum madagascarense | reverse complement strand
TTAAGAAATATGAAAAATGAACCAGCTTCTGTGGGAGCTAAAGTTTTAAATACAAAGCGAGTCAATAAATGAGACTTGAGAAGGGCTTGGACCAAAAATTCATAGTCAAGGAGAAAAAATATGAATTTTATATTATATTCTGAAATCTAATTTTGGATGTGTTCTAATTGCCACGCTCTTCTCTGTGCCACGATGGCACTAAAACAAAAAATAGGGAAAAAATTATGAAGCGAACTAAAATTGCGGCAATTATGGTATCTACACTATTCATTCTAGGGTTAGCAGCCCCAGTAATGGCGTCTACATCCAGCGCTCTAAATCCGGGTATTCTAATCGCGGCTTACAATTATGATAACCCGATACAGAGTAAAAATACTGCTGTTAATATGACAGTTCTGTTCCACAGCGATCTTCACTCGGAACTGTTGCCCTGGCCATTAGCCGACTATAACGCTACCGGAACAAATGATGATCCCACAGTGGGAGGAATGGCACGCATAGCTACGAAAATAAATGAGATACGAATTGCAAAAGATGCAATAGCCGAACCGGTTCTAGTGTTTGATGACGGTGATTTTCTGATGGGCACACCCTTCGAATGGTTGGGTGGAGACCCAGTGCCAAAATATGCTTCTGCCGAACTACTTCTGATGAGCTCTAGTTTATTAGATTACACCGCTACATGTCTAGGAAACCATGAATTTGATTATAGTGACCATGGACTATCAGGGATTCTTAATAACACCAATTCCACATTGGGCGGAAATATGCCACTTATTCTGTGCTCCAACCTGGATATGACCAATGATTATTACAATTTAGGAGCATTCATTCAACCTAATGCTACGATGATAGTAAACGGAGTAACGATTGGTCTCTTCTCAGTGATAGGTTACGGAGCGAACGGTACAATGTTCTTTAAAGGACATTATAACATTTTGGACCCAATTACAACTGCTCAACAACAAGTTAATTACTTGAAGGCGAATGTTCCAGATCTTGATCTCATTATATGTCTTAGTCACAGTGGATGGAAAGAAGATGTGGCCCTCGCCCAACAGGTTGATGGTATCGACTTGATACTCGCTGGCCACGACCACGACCTGCTGACGACTCCAAAGATCGTTAGTACACCCTCCGGGACCACAACCATAGTTGATGCAGGGGCTCTTGGCGAATATTTGGGCTACCTTGAAATGACTATGTACGCAAATAACAGCCCGGGACAAGGAATTACCGTCAGAAAATATGACCCAATACACATAAATGACAGCATAGCAGAAAACCCAACTATTGCTACAGCAATTGGTACCTACACCGGGATCTTAAACGCTTTTCTTGGGGGTTTTGGTTTACCATGGAATTATAACACTGTCATTGCTAACACCACTTATCCTGTTCCTAGTGCCCCAGTTACGCCCGGTTACATTGCAAGTTATGAAACTGCAATAGGAGATATGATTGCGGATGCTAATAGGTGGCAGATTACGGACAGTACTGGTGACTATATCAATATTTCATTTGTACCGAGCGGAGTTATTAGACACGGTTTTAATGCCCAGAGTGGAAATATTACCTTCTATGATGCGGTCAGTGTGGTGCCCTTAGGCGGTATACCTTATGGTGGGGGAATACCTATGGGTCTACCTTACATGGGCTGGTTCTTGTGTAACTTCTCATTATACGGATCTGAAATCAAGACTGGATTGGAGTTTTCGGTGTACATGGGTGGAGACTTCTTCCTCCAGGTTTCGGGACTCAAATTCACATATACTGACTGGAGATTACCTGGAACTAAGGTGCAGGAAGTTTGGATAGAGAATCAGGGTGGTGGTTGGACTGCTCTGAACGACACTCAACTGTATAGTGTTGTAGTTAACCTTGAGGCGGCGCTCTTAATTCCAGAGATAGGTGCGATGTCTGGTGGGTATTTTGTCATACAACCAAAATTCCCGAACGGAACCGTTATACCAACAGCGGATCCAGCAGCGTATCTCTCAAATGTCCTTTATATTGATCCCGGTTTTATGATGCCGGTTCCTGAGTGGCTTGCCTTAGTGAATTATCTCTCGAATCCTAATGGACTAAACGGAACAGTGCCGGATTATTATAATTCGTCTCAGGACAGAATCCATGCGTTTGTAGGTATTCCCGAGTATTTACTGCTACTTGGCGGTGCGCAATCATTACTCAGCCAGCAGACCGCATCAAACTGGACGATTGGTGGAATCGGAGTTCTTCTCTTAATCATGATTATAGCAGTTGCAGTAATCTTGTCCAGAAGACCATGATTTGCCCTAGAAAAAATTGACTGATTCATTAATATAAGGGAAGGTTTAAGCCTTCTCCTATTTTTTTTAAACTCTATTAACTACAAACCTAGCTTTGAGCTGGGTAACGTTAAATATGGTTTTTTGCTACTATTTGTAAAATAGCGTATTACTCGGATTCAGGTAAACAAATGATCGTCTGGAATTTTTTAGACCTGTTCGAATCTCCAGTGATTGGAATCAACGCCATAGCATAGCAATTTTTCAAGACGGCTGAAGGATCATAGGAAAAACCAAGTATAAGAGTGACTTATTTTCCGGACAGGACCAAAGCCCCTGAGAAACTGAAAGGGAATATGAAGAGAAAAATTAACCAAAAATTAGGGCTCAATATGGAGATCGAATTCATGACGGAGGATAAATTAGAGTCTACCCTTACAGTTCCACACAAGTTCGCTACGCTGGTTAATAAATTAACATTCAAAAAATATTTTTTATTTTTTTCTTTTTAAATTGATTTTTTCCAAACTTATTTAACAAGCTCCAAACCTCTAATATAAACAAATAATTTATTAGTGTGTTAATAATAATAGTTATCATCGTTGAAAGCTTGGAGTTGGAGATGAGAAATTGAAAGAGGACGCAGCCGCAAGATTTGGTCTCGCATGTCTAATTCTAATATCCATAGTAGTAGGACTAATGATTTTCTTACTAATGACACAACAACTAATACTGGGTGTCATAGGCACCATAGTAACAACTGCTACCTCCGCCGGTCTTGGTACCCTACAGACAGGTTTCGCGGTCATTATGGGCATTCAAATATTTGCAGGAACCAATATTCTCACAACGCTAGGAGTGGCTCTGAACCAGCTCTTCTTCGGAAGCTACTGGTATCTCGATTATGCCATGCGTTATGCCCTAATCGGCTACATTATATCTCTCTTTTAAACCACTATCTTCTTTTTTTTTTTTTTT
>DXJA01000417.1 GCA_019056875.1 Candidatus Jordarchaeum madagascarense | reverse complement strand
TTAAGCCAAGGGAACAAACCACTCATACAGGTAACTATAACATAGGAGAAAAAGTTAACCAATAAAAAGACGGCACCAAAATTTTTCCAAAAACCCATCAAACAGCCCTCACATGAATCCGCTCACTAAAACCCTTAGATTTACAGAGATATCAATTTTTATAATATATATTTTATCTATTAGTTAAAATTGAGAATAGGTAAAAAACCGTCTTCCATCACAAATATTATAGCTTTAAGAGGAGGGAGATGAGTAAAAGCACACCCCACCTATTTTTTATTTCCGATCCGCTCTTTTTGTGCCAATCCTTTTAATTCTTCTAAACTGAGTTTTTCTGTTTCTTCTTGAGATAGTTTTTTCAATTCCTCAAAATCATATGCTTCTATTTCTCCCGTTTTTTTAATTTTTGGAGCACACACTTCACAGTTTTTGTCTTTTTTCAAGGCATTTTCCTCCAAAAATTTTTTCCCTAATCTTTCACTCAAGTCAAATGTTTATAAATATTTTTAATTTATTAGGAGTTACGCAGTTGAAGATTGCTTTAATAGGCTGATTGCGCCTGTGGCGTGCCAAAATCTCCGTTTCCACCTCTAATTGGCAAAATCCAGAATTCTTGATTCACATTTTTCAAAAAAAGGCCAAAAAATGGATGAAATAGAAAAAGAAGACGTACGCAGCCAATTTCATCACCAAACCCACACAAATACCCACCCAACTGCGTAAGTCCTAGAAAATTGGGATTTATTGTTCTTTTGATTCTTCTGTGATTTTTCTCAAGCGGATATCATAGTACTCGGTTAGATTTCCTGACTCAATACTTTTGCACAGGTTGTCGGGTTCACATAGTTTTTGTTTTTTCATATAGCTGCATTTTATCGTTTGATTCTCTTTTCTGTTATTTTGAAGAAGTCCTAGTAAATTAAAATAGGATTTAATTACTTGGAATTTTCCAAGCTTGAAGGCTTTTTGTATACATGGTGGGCTTCTCTCAATGTGCAGGTTCTTTACCTGTTTGCAGAACTCTTTCCATATACAGGGAACTTGACATTTTTCACATATGTCTGGGCATCGTATATTTCTACATAATTCTCGGATGAGGGCTTTGTTTGGGTATTCTTGGTTATGTAGCGCGTATTCCAATTCCGAAAATGCGGTTGGATTAAAGTATCCCTCTAGAATTATGAACTCCAAACATTTGTGCTTCAAATCTTCTGGCGATACTAACCAGAACCTCAATTGCTTCACTTCTTTGACATCGTTCTTGTAATAAACCGAGTTTTATCTGGCACTATTATGCTCTCGATTTTCTATTTAAAGGTACTTTTTAATAACTAAAAGTGAAAATAACCGCAAACCTTTTTTTAAAAGGGGTTATCTAAAAAAGTTATATACAAAGATTTTTGATTGTGAATCTTCAGTTAATTAATTTTGGTAAATAATTATTTGGAAGGCGAAAGCATATGCGGATAAGTTTGAATGGAAAATGGAGATATAACTTGGAATCAGTTCCGGACAGTGATTCGGATTGGAGTGAGATGATGTTGCTTCCTGCAAATTGGTATCTTAGGGGACTGGATTTTGCGGGAACCGTTTATTTTCAGAAAAGTTTCAAGTTGGATGATAAGCCGGTTGAAAAAGAGTATTGGCTAAGTTTCAGGGGTGTTGACTATTTTGCTGATGTTTATCTTAATGGGGTTTTTGTTGGTCATCATGAGGGCTATTTTCAACCCTTTATGTTTAATGTAACCAAGTTTGTCAAGGAGGAGAATAGTCTTCTTGTTAAGGTGAGTTCACCCAATGAAGAAAAACCTGTTTGGCCCAGTAATAAGACATTGATTAAGGGTGTTCTTGATCACCATGATTGTCGTCCGGGTTCTTGGGATGAGGAGCATGGTCAAGATTATAACACTGGTGGAATATGGAACGATGTTGATTTGCTGATAACAAACAAAATTAGAATATCTAAAGTTAAGATTTCACCCAAAATTGAATCCAGTAATCTTGCTAGAGTAATTGTTGATATTGAGATAGAAAATTTTGCTGATCCAAAAGAAATAGTAATTGAAATTGAAATTGTGCCTGCGAACTTTTCTGGGAATAAATTATCAAAATCTAGACCTGTTTTTTTGGAGAGGGGTAAGAATAGAGAATTTTTTGTGCTGACTGTTGAGAAGCCGGAATTGTGGTGGACCTGGGATCATGGGGATCCGAATTTGTATCATTTAATAACTGTTATTCGCGATGGGGAAAGTGTAATTGATTCTGTGGGGGAGCGGTTTGGTATTAGAGAAGTTAAAATAGATTCCGGTTGGAATTGGTATCTTAATGGCCTGCGGATTTTCGTTAGGGGAACCAATATTATTCCAACGCAGTGGCTTTCAGAATATACCACTGAAATGATAGATAATGATATGAAACTTCTTAGGGATGCAAATGTTAACGCGGTGCGGGTGCATGCGCATGTTAACAGGGAAGAGTTTTACTCTGCTTGTGATGAGAATGGAATAATGGTTTGGCAGGATTTTGCTTTGCAATGGTGGTATTCGAGGTCGGACGACTTTGCTGAGAAAGCTGTTGGTCAGATTAAGGACATGATTCGCACATTTTACAATCACCCCTGCATTGTCGTTTGGTGTTGCCACAACGAACCTGACTTGCATCAATTGAGGGGTCTTGATACTATTCTCTTGACCGTGGCTTCGGAAGAAGATGCTACACGTTACGTGGATATCGCGTCAACAACCGAGTTTCACACTTACCCCGGTTGGTACGAAGAGGATTATAAAAAATTCTCAAAGCTCTTGGCTCAGCCTTTCTGCAGCGAGTTTGGTGCTCAGGCACTTCCAAACATTGAGACTATGAAAAGAATGATGCCTGAGGAGGACTTATGGCCTCCACGTTGGGAGAAGTGGGCCTTCCATGACTTTCAGCACATGCAGACCTTTGATATGGCAAAAATAAAACTGGGGAATTCTCTTGAAGAGTTTGTGAATAACAGTCAGGACTATCAGTATAAACTTTTAAAATATGCCATTGAGACTTATAGACGGGCAAAATATAACCCAATGACTGGAATCTTCCAGTTTATGTTTGTTGACTGCTGGCCCTCAATAACTTGGAGTGTCGTAGACTACTTCCGCCAGCCGAAGAAGGGCTACTATGCTTTAAAGACCGGGTACCAGCCTGTTCTTGTAAGCATCGAGGTTGACGATGTTGTCAAATCTAGTGACAAGGGGACTATCTGGACTATTAATGATTTGCCGAAGAATTATTCTGAAGTGAGGCTGATTTACTGGTTAGAAGACGTGAATAGAAACAAGTTGAGTCAAAAAGAAGTAATTATAACTATTGAACCGGATAGCGTAACAAAAACCGATTATGCATTTGAATTTAAAGGTTGCCCTCCCGGAAAATACTTGGTTAGTGCCGAGTTGATTACTAAGGAGGGTGAATCACTTTCAAAAAACCATGAAGAAATCGAGGTAGTTAAATAATATTTAACTTTTTGCGGCTCGGGTCTTTTTGGCCTTTCGAGTTGGCTTTTTTGGTTTTACCTCAGTACTTGGTTTCTTATCTTCCTCAAATTGCCCTTTGAATTCTCTTATTACCTCATTCAATAGCATCATATCGCCTAGCAGATACCTATCCTTTTCATTTAAGGTATAGCCACCCGTTTTAGTCTCCTGTTCAATAATACTCCTTATAATTGGATTCAAGAAGGCGGTAATTAACGATAAAAGTGCCGTAGCTCCCCCCAAACTTTCTTTCGCTTCTTCACCATTCTGTTTCACCCGTACAAGAAAACTAAGTGTAACTGAAATTACTAGTAGATTAAATTGCACTATTAAACTCCATGATGGGCTATAAGAAATGTTTCGTGTAATCGTGCGATCAATACTTATGTAAATAATTGTTGAGGCATCAGAAAAAGAGGATAAAGACTCTTCAAATTTGTTATTATTTAAACTTTCCAATCCCCGTTTTATAAGCTTGAAACACTCGGTGATGTTCTGCAGTATTTCTAAATCTGCCCATCCCTTGTTTTCAAAGCTCATTAGAATTATACCTCCGAGGGTAACTCCAAGCAGTCTTTCTAGAACGTATTACTTCTCTCTATACACTTTGTCTATAAAGATATATAGAATTATTGGAGTACACAATTCGTATCTTACGTCTATTAATACTCTTCAAATTTTTAAAAGGCTAAAATTCATCCTGAAAAAGTTAATGCTTTAATTGAAATTTATTTTTGCAATAGTGTAGCAAATTTAGAGAGATTCTATACCCTTCTTACCTATTCTCAATCCATTTATCTTTTTTCACAAGACTTTAATCAGACTTATCTAAACCCATCTTTTGGATTATGCCTCGTGCAGCTATTATTCCTGTGGCTGCCGCTGTCACTATACCTCTTGAAACACCGCCTCCATCACCAGCAACAAACATGTTTGGTATCTTCGTTTCTAGGTTTTTATTAGTAAGGACTTTTTTTGCAGAATATTTTATTTCAGGAGCGTAAAATAGAGTCGAATCGCCCGCAACTCCTGGGATAACCTTGTCAAGTTTTTCCAATCCCTCAAGAATATCTTTTAAAATTCGGTAGGGAATCCCAATTGATATATCCCCCGGGGTTGCTGACAGAAGAGACGGCTTCATCGCTCCCCTCTCAATCCTAGACCAATAGGATCTTCTGCCTCGTCTTAGATCACCCAGTCTTTGTAGGAGAGGTTTTCCTCCGCCTAGGATTGTTATCTGCGAGGCAATTGAGCGACCATAAGCTGTGGTGTCTTCAAGGGGTTCAGTGAGTCCTACTCTTACCAGCAAAGCGAAATTGGTGTTATCCGATTTTTTGTTTATAAAAGAGTATCCGTTGACCCCCACATGGTCTTCATAAACCTCCATGACCACGAATCCTCTATGATTAACGCAGAAAGTTCTCACAAAATCATCAAATGTTGACGTGCGAATATGAAACTTCGGATCAGGCTGTACCTCGCATACTGGTTCCATTATACTCGCTGGAACCTCCACCCTCACGCCTATGTCAACAGGCAAATACTGGGTTTCGATACCCATCTTGTCCATCTGCCCTTCAAGCCATTTCATTCCAGATCTACCAGGGCAGACAACACAGTAATCGAACTTTATTTCCTCCCCGTTCTCCAGTAACAATTTTCCCTCTTCGATCTCCTTAACCATTGTTTCAAGGAGAAATTTCACACCCCTACTCTCTAACTGAGAGTAAATCCTCTCAATTACCGTGCAAGCGTTGTCCGTACCAATAAGTCTTTGGACCAAAGGTAAAAACCTGATATCTGCGGAGGACGCTTTTCTCTCAAGATCTTCCACCTTATCTGTATCCGGTTTAAACAAGTTATTCGGAGCACCGTTCTCAAGAAACATTTGATCTACGAGGTTAACCAGTTCCCAAGCTTCATCCTCATCCTTGGTGAATTCAGTCAAGTCACCGCCAATGTACGGATTCAAATTCAAAAGACCGCTGGAAAAGGTTCCCGCCCCACCGACTCCACACATTATATTACAGGGATCACAATGCGCACAAACATTGTAATTTTTAGGCATAGGACAGTTCCTTTTGGAGGCTGCCTTACCCCGGTCAATAACCACAATGTCCTGAACACCCTTTTTTGTGAGCTCATAGGCCGCAGCCAAACCCGCTGGCCCCGCACCCACTATAGCCACCGTGAAATTCACTACTCATGCAGCCCCCATCTATGGGTTACTTACTCCTCCAAAAGCTTTAATATCCTTAACGCTAAGAAAGCCGCGTTTCGAGCGTTGTCAATACCTACACAAGCCACAGGCACTCCAGAAGGCATCTGCACAATTGAAAGAAGGGCATCCAAACCCCCCAGCTTAGAACTCACCGGCACCCCAATAACCGGCTTCTCAGTTCTCGAAGCTATAAATCCCGGTAAGTGAGCAGCCAGACCCGCTACTGCAATAAATATCTTCGATTCTGTCTCAGAGACATACTTCTCCAACTCCACCGGATTTCTATGCGCAGAAAGCACCTTTAATTCGTATGGGATATTATTACCTTCCAAAACCTCAACAGCCTTCATAGCAACTTCCCTGTCAGATTCACTGCCCATAACAACTGCAACTAAAGACTTCTCAGTCATACCTTTACACCTTAATTCCGCTTAAAAAATACTCCAAGTACTATTTACCTCTTTGCCCCAAAAAAACCTAATCAAAAAATCTTCGTGGTTCCAACTATTTCATTTGCAGAGAAAGCCGCGTTCCAGTCCTTTATGCTTAAAAATATAATTAAGCTGGGAAGCGTAGCAAGCGCAATAGACACTTTGCGACCTGAGCACATTTTACACATGGGGGCTAGAGCGCTTTGGACTATTCAACTCTCTAAAATTATGACGGAAAAAATTGCGATGACCTCAAGCAACCTGAAAAAGTTTGCTCTCAAGTCGTACCAGTCCCAGTACGGTCAGGAACTCGTTGCCATGCTCCATTATGAAGGATGCAATGACGCACAAATATCATACATTACGGGCTTCACGTTGGATGAGGTTAGACAGTTTATGCAGGATTGGAATGCACGCTGTGAGAAGGAAAAGATTGACGAACGGCAAATGATAGAGAAGTTTGTCACTGCCATTGATAAGCTGTGCCAGAGGGCGAACTTTAAGTATCTGGACAAGCTGAAACAGGACTTAACGCTGGGCGCAGGGGCGGCTATGGGTGTCGGCGCTCTCTACATGGCTGGAAGAAACATGATTCCCTTCCTGATGATTTACGCCCC
>DXJA01000047.1 GCA_019056875.1 Candidatus Jordarchaeum madagascarense | reverse complement strand
TATGAATTGTTCATGCTTCGCAGGTGTTTATGAAAATAATATGAAGATAAATATTTATCAGTTTGTATCCCAACTCTTCGGATAGAGTCTTATAGTTAGAGGTTATCAGTTTTCTACTGTAAAAGTTAATTGTTATCATTTTTTTTGAGGGTAGAGATATGGTGTTTAAACATCAGTATATACCGGCAACTATTGATGATAAGAAAACAGTATTGAAGGAGCTTAGAATCAAGAGTATTGAGGAGTTGTACAGTGATATTCCGCTGAAAATAAGGCTGAATAAGCTACTTGAACTCCCTGAACCACTAGTTGAAGCTGATTTGAAAAGATGTATTGAAGATTTAATGAGTGGGAATGTTACTCATAAGGATATTCCAGTTTTTTTGGGTTCCGGTGTATGGCTCCACTATGTGCCATCTGTCGTGAAGGCGCTCACTTTTCTTCCCGAGTTTCAAACTTCCTACACGCCTTATCAGTCGGAGGTGTCTCAGGGGATTCTTCAAGCTCTCTTTGAGTATCAGAGTGTGATATGTGAGATAACGGGAATGGATGTAGCAAACGCTTCGATGTATGATTGGGCGTCTGCTCTCGGTGAGGCGGCGTTAATGGCGGGAAGAGTTACTAGGCGGGAGGAGTTTCTCATTCCGAGAATAGTACATCCCGAAAGAAGAGCCACCCTTGAAACATACATTTATAATGTAATGAGTGTTAGAGAGATTCCCTATGTTAGGGAGATGGGTATTATTGACATTAACGCTTTGGAGAATATGGTTTCTAAAAAAACTGCAGGAGTATACCTTGAGAATCCCAACTATCTGGGGGTAATGGAGTTTGATGTTGCAGAAATAGGGAGAATAGTACATGATAACGATGCGTTATTCGTGGTGGGTGTTGATCCAACTTCTTTGGGTGTTCTAGCACCACCCGGAGATTATGGGGCAGACATCGTTATTGGTGAGGGACAACCGCTTGGCATTGATCCCTCTTTTGGAGGACCCCTAATAGGCTTGTTCGCTTGCCGAGAAGACAAGACGTTAATTAGGAACATGCCTGGAAGACTCGTCGGTATGACTGAGGACGCGGATGGAAACCGCAGTTATACGATAACCTTGCAAACTAGAGAGCAGCATATTCGTAGAGAAAGAGCTACAAGCAACATCTGCTCTAATGAGGCACTGTGCGCGGTTCAGGTGGCAATATATCTTGCTTGCGTGGGGCCTAGTGGATTGGCCCAGCTGGGAGAAACGTGTATGGCCAACGCGAAATACGTAATGCAAAGAATAAATGAAATCGAAGGCTTTAAAGCACCCCTATTTGAGTCACCTCATTTTAAGGAATTTACTGTTAACTCTCAGGAGTCCGTAGAGGAGATTCATAAAAGGCTACTGAATAAGGGAGTCCACGGCGGTAAAATCGTTAAAAACGAGTTCCCGGAGCTAGGCGAAACCAGTCTATATTGTGTAACAGAAATCCACAGTATTGAAGATATGGACAAACTAGTTGAAGCACTCAATGAAATCTCATGCAAAAACGGTTAGAAATCCAAGATTTACGACCATAGTTATAGGAGGATACGAAATGACTGATGGTTTTAATCAGGCGGTTTGGAAGGAAAAAGAAAAAGTTTTGGTACCACTCATCTTTGAGATAAGCGTACAAGGAAGAGTAGGGCATATCTTACCGAAACCATGCGAGAAGGTTGTAAGAGAAGTCGGAGATGTATTGAAGACCATACCTGAAAAAATCAAAAGAAAAACGCCTATTGGCCTTCCAGAGGTGCCAGAACCACAACTAACTAGACACTACCTTCACCTCGCTCAGATGAACTACGCTGTTGACCTGGGCTTTTATCCTCTGGGTTCGTGCACAATGAAGTACAACCCAAAGATAAACGAAGAGATAGCTAAAACGGACAAGGTTTCAAGGCTTCACCCCTATCAAGACATATCAACAGTTCAGGGTGCCTTAGAGGTACTCTATACTTTAGAAAAAATGCTCGCAGAGATTTCGGGAATGGCGCGAGTTACCTTACAGCCCTCAGCAGGAGCTCATGGTGAATTCACCGGGCTTTGTATTATACGAAAACACCATGAGGAGAAAGGTGAATTAGAATTTAGAAGAGAGATAATCGTGCCTGATTCGGCTCACGGCACAAATCCGGCAAGCGCAAGTATGGCGGGCTTCGACGTGGTCACCATTCCATCATCTGCTGACGGATGTGTTGACCTAGAAGCTTTAAAAACCGCGGTTGGAAAACAAACGGCGGGGCTTATGCTCACCAATCCAAACACACTGGGCATATTCGAGGAAGACATACTGGAGATTTCGGGCACCGTCCATGATAATGGTGGTCTCCTGTACTATGATGGAGCTAATCTGAACGGGGTTCTTAACAAGGTTAGACCCGGTGATATGGGATTTGATATAGTTCACTTTAATCTTCACAAAACTTTTTCAACACCACATGGAGGAGGAGGTCCTGGCGCAGGGCCTGTGGGAGTAAAGGAGGAGCTAGTGCCGTACCTTCCGGTACCAACGGTTGAGTATAGTGAGGAGAAGGATGTATACTATCTAGAGTATAATAGGCCAAAGTCGGTGGGGAAAGTTAAGGGATTCTACGGGAATTTTGGAGTCATTGTTAAGGCCTACTCCTACATCTTGTCGCTTGGAGCCGAGGGTTTAAACGAGGTTGCTGAGGTTGCGGTTCTTAATGCGAATTACTTGGCGAAAAAAATCGGAGAGATATTAGGATTTAGCCTTCCATACGTTTCAGATAAACCGCGCAAGCATGAGTGTGTAATAAGTGCTGCAAGGCTAAAGGCTGAAACAGGGGTCACTGCCCTCGATGTGGCAAAGAGAATGCTGGATTTCGGAATGCATGCACCAGTTGTTTATTTTCCGCAAATAGTGGAAGAGGCTCTGATGATAGAGCCCACGGAAACCGAAACAAAAGAAACTCTTGATAGATTCATATCGGTAATGCAGACAATATCTGATGAAGCTTATAATTCACCTGAAAAGGTTCATAGCGCCCCTCACAACACCTCGGTAAGGAGAGTAGACGAAGTCAAGGCAGCAAGAAACCCAATCCTCAGCTGGAAAATGTACCAAAAACACAGAGGATAATAATGGCCCTCAACTCGATTGTTGAAATTTATGATTGTTGTAGACTGCTAGCCACTCTGACTTTTCAGGTCCCTTAGTAACTTCATGAGGTCTACTATTCTTGCCTGTCTGGCTTTTTCTTTTATCATTATTTGCACCTCTGTACCGAGTTCTGAGAATTCTGAACCCACATATCCCATACCTATACCCATTCTCCCGTGAGTTATGGATATGCCGCCGCTCGTGATTACCCCTATTTCTTCTCCATTGCGTAAAATTTGGTAGTGAGGCCGAGGAATACCTCTATCTTCCATAGCGATACCAACCCTGATCCGAGAAGGACGAACATTTTTCAGTTCCATCAGTTTTTCTTTTCCCACAAATTTTTCTTTTTCAAGATTAACGAACGTGTCAAGTTTTGCTTCAAAGGGATTGGTATTCTCATCCATGTCGTTACCATAGAGTGGTAAACCCGCCTCCAATCTCAAAGTGTCCCTAGCCCCTAGTCCGCAGGGTAAAATTTCAAATTCTTTCCCCGCCTCCAGAATATCGTTCCAGAGTTCAAAAGCTTTCCGGGGATTGCTTAGTGGCACCCCGTGCTGAATAATTTCAAATCCATCCTCACCAGTGTATCCGGTCCTCGAAACTATGCAAGGTTGATTTGAAACATTTACCGTAATGAAATTAAAGCGTTTCAAATTACCTAGGTTTTGTGGAACCAGTTTTTGTATAGTCTTTTGGGCGGCGGGACCTTGGACTGCGAACATTGGTTTTTGGTCAGAAACCTCATTGAGGTTTAGGTTAAAGCCTTCAGATTTTTCAATTAGCCAATTAAAATCTTTTTCCCGGTTCCCAGCGTTTACCACTAAAAGACTTTTCTCTTCATTGAAATAATTTATTATGATGTCATCAAGTATACCCCCCCTCTCGTTAAGCAAAAGACCATACCTGCAGGACCCCTCATTTAGCGCCTCCAATCTTCTTGATGTAACATGCTCCAGAAAATCCATGGAGTCAGGACCTAAAACCTCGAATCTACCCATATGGGTCACATCGAAGATACCAACACTATTTCTGACCGCTAAATGCTCCTTTATGATACCGTAACTCTTGTATTCCACAGGCATCTCGAATCCAGAAAATGTTGTCATATTTGCCCTTTCAATGTGCCAGTCATAGAGATGCGTCCTTCTTAAACTTCTTTCTTCCCTCATAAAACCACCTTTATGAAAAATCTAACCAGACTTGTAATATTTATATTATTCACAGAATAAAGT
>DXJA01000416.1 GCA_019056875.1 Candidatus Jordarchaeum madagascarense | reverse complement strand
TACTCCTCCAATGAATACAAAAATAAGTCCGAAAATTATTATGAGAAGTCCCATTACTATTGTTCCAGTGTTGAGTGCAAATAACATAAATCCGCCAATGAGTATACTGATAAACCATATCATCATTGTTACCATGGTAATATCGCTGCCTAGCGACATCGCACCGGAGAGACTGGTAAAGAATCCTATCGCAATTATACCTAAGCCAACAAAAGTTAAGATAGCTGCAATATTCTTCACACCTTTCACCTCCTTTAATTTATTATTAGAGTGTCAAGCTACACTCCTCCGTTTCTCAAACACCCTCCTGCTATTATGAAATTTAAACCAGAACCCGCAACCAAGAATGATGCGTACAATAATATCACATGTGGTTCTGACGGTGCTGTGTAAGGGATCCATAGCACCAAAGCGGCTTCAGGTGATGGGCGGGTTTCGTTAAGGCAGATTCTCAGATAAAATGCGTAACGATTTGGATTCTCCCAGACTGGGTAGAACATTCCCTCTTCTTGTAGCATCCACTCCTCTATGGCCGTATTATTAACATTCATTATTGACATCAATGGGGTTGCTGGTTGACTAGCTCTACACTTTTCAAAATCTGCCTCTGTAAATATGTGAATCAACAGTTTCTCCACCCTCCCTATAGAAACCGATGATGTGGTTAACTTTAATAATTAGCTTCTTACCCCCTGTAGTAATTTTCGGTTCTTCATGTACTGGCCAAGTAATATCAATACAAGTCGGAATCTTCGGCAAAATAAGTATGGGTAATTCAGCCATATCTACCCTCTCTCTCCTTTTTTTTACAGCTACTTTTATTTTGAATCTCTTATATAAATTTATTCTCCACATTTTATAATCTGGGATGCCCAATATATGGCTGAGGATGGTCGTACTTCCCAATTTACTGTCTCGAAATTTTAGGAGACGGGGTTTGTGTTGGTAATTTTTCCAGTCACCACTCTTCTTTTTTGTACCAAAGACTTTTTATGCCCCTATTCTTTTTTTAAGGATACCGATTGAAGCATCAAGTTGTTCAGTTGTAATGACAATATCTGAATCTAATGTAACTAGAGGTTCCATGAAAAGGAAATAGCAAAGCTGGGGTTTAAGCTTAAAATCGGTAGAGGCGAATGATTTTGAGTGAAAATCTTGATGTGATTTTTTATCCCAGGTCTGTTGCGCTTATAGGTGCTTCAAAAGACGTCGGCTTTTACATAGATCCTATTTCTGCTTCAAGGTTAGGGGAGAAGTTTTTCCTTATTAATCCCAGTTCTAGTGAGGTTTTGGGTTTTAAGTGTTATTCTAGCGTTTTGGATGTTCCTGAGCCAGTGGATTATGCCATTTTCGCGGTTCCAGCAAAATTTGTACCAGAAATTTTGGAGGAATGTGGGAGGAAGAGTGTTAGGGTTGCCCACATATATTCTTCGGGTTTCGGTGAGACTGGGCTTGAGGAGGGTAGAGTGCTTGAGGAGGAAGTTTTGAGGGTTGCTAAAAGCTATGGGATTAGGGTCATCGGTCCGAATTGTATGGGGGTTTACTGTCCGGAATCCGGTTTGTTCTTCTCACATAACTTGCCCAGTGAGGCAGGTTCGGTTGCGTTCGTGTCTCAGAGTGGAGGTCAAGCTGTGAACTTTGCTTTTGACGGTGTGTCACGTGGGTTTAGGTTTAGTAAGGTTGTGAGTTACGGTAATGCTTTGGATGTGGATTTTATTGAGCTTGTAGATTATCTGGCTGAGGATCCGAAAACCAGTATTATTGGGGCTTACGTTGAGGGTTTAAGAAAAACTGACAGCTTACTTGAAACGCTGAAAAAAGCTTCAGAAAGAAAACCTCTGGTGATCCTAAAAGGCGGACAAACAGGGGATGGAGCCAGAGCCGCAGCCTCCCACACCGGTGTTCTGGCCGGTTCAGCCAAAATTTGGGAGGGTTTTCTTAAGCAGGTTAAAGCGGTACGGGTTGAAACTTTTGAAGAGATGGCTGATGTTATTGTGGGTTTTCTTTATAGTTTCCCACCAAAAGGTGGGGGGGTAAGTATAGTTACCACTTCGGGTGGTTCTGCTGTTATTCACACGGATTTGTGTGTTAAGGTGGGATTAACGGTTCCAAGCTTTTCCGAGGGAACGCAGAGGGAGCTTAGAAGGATTATTCCCATAGCTGGGGCGAGCATAAGAAATCCTCTGGATGCTTGGTACGCCTTTCAGTCTGGTATACTTCCTGAGGCCTTAAACATAGTATCCCGGGATGAAACGATACATTCACTAATCATTGAGGTTCAACCCGGAGGGTTTAAAGCCTACACAGACAGAGACCCGAGCGTCGTCGATAAGTTTACAACAATTTTAGGTGAAACCTGCAAAAAAATCATGAACGAGCATAGTAAACCTACCCTGATAGCTGTTACCCCAAGCATCTACCCTGAATTTGAAGCAAAAATCAAGAGTACGTTTCAAAACATGAATCTACCAGTTTACCAATCAATCTATGATGCAGCAAAGACACTCTCAGAACTACACCAATACCAGTTAGGTAGAAATCTGAGATAATAGAGATTTTTTAATCCTTATTATTTTCTTCTGTAAAATTCCTTTTTTCCCTTTTTGCCACTAACAATCCTAACTTGATTGAGGCTAGGAGTGTACCAAGGATTTTAGTTAGCTACTGTTTCGAAACACTCTTTCTTATACGAAAAAGTATTTATGTTTGGCAACTTTTTGATACCCTATGAGAATGGTTGAGTTAGGTAGAACCGGTGAAAAAATAAGTGTGTTGGGCCAGGGCACATGGGGGCTTAATCGCAGAAACTCTGAGCAGTGGAAGGCTCCCTTGAGGAAAGGAATCGAACTGGGAATGACCCACATCGATACCGCAGAAGTTTATGGTTTTGGAGCCGCGGAGAAAACTGTTGGGAAGGTTATAGCCGAATATGATAGGGATGATCTTTTCATAACTACTAAATTGTTCCCCATGCATCTGGGATACCAAAGTTCTAAGAAAGCCGCTTATAACAGCTTGAAAAGATTAGGATTAAAAAGTGTGGATTTATATTTGATTCATTGGCCAATTCCTTTTACCATAAAAAAATTAATGAAACTACTGGAAGACCTAGTAGATGAGGGAAAAACCCGGTACATCGGGGTTAGCAACTATTCGGTTGAACAGTTTAAAAAAGCGCAGAGCTATCTTAAAAAACACGAACTGGTAAACAACCAGCTGAGGGCACATCTACAAGATCAAAAGCATATTAATGAATCTTTACCCTTCTACCTAAAAGAAGGAGTAACAATGACCGCCTATAGTCCTTTGGCGCATTCCGGTTTCACAAAGCTAAAGGGAGAACTTGGAGAGAAACTAGAAAAAATAGCAAAAAGTCACAAGGTCACGATTCAACAGATCGCGATTGCTTGGCTTATAAATCATGAAAATGTGATTGCTATTCCCAAAGCGCTCAAGATAGAACATGTGGAGGCTAATGCTAAGGCGGCTGATATTAAATTGAAGAAGGATGAAATTGAGTTACTTTCTACTAAGTGAAAAGTATCTTTCCTTTCTATGTTGAGGTGAATGTGGTCTGTTTTTCAACTAACCCAAATTTAGAATTGATTGTTTTGTTTAATATTTGGATGCCTTGGTTATTTTTGTCTTTTTGATTTAGATTTTCTATTTTTGGCTACTCTTTACTTTTCAATGTCTGCATCTAGAGAACTTCTTGTCCGCACTCTGAACAGTAACTGGCTCCTTTTATTATCCGGGTACCGCAATTGGGACAGATTGGAGATGATTTTATGGTCAGCTTCTTGGGACTTCTGAGCATATTGGATAATCCTTGGGCTACCTCAATAGCTTTTTTGCCTTCATACATGATTGTGAATTTTCCTTCATAAGTGGTGTCTATTACGATTTTGTTTTGGGTTCGAGTAAAATAATAGACTAGCAAAACTATCAAACCTATTAGTAAGCTAAGAAGGCAAAGTAAGACACATCCAACGATAGCCCATCCGCTGTAATCCCGGCCAGCTGTTGCTTTCAGCATGTTTCCCTCTTGCCTAACATGAAATCCTGATGCTCTTAAGCGACTACTGCATTCTACTATTATTTCGTTTTGCGAATAATCCGTTTCATAATTAAAACTCATTAAAACCACCGCCTCCATATTCATTAACAGGTCGTACATCTATGGTTAGGGGATACCAGTTGAAAGGAGTCGCGGAAAGAGTTGAAATTATTCTTCTCACGAAACCATCCATCTTTCCCACATACCTCAACCCTTTCATCTCCGCCCTAGTTACTTAAATCCCCTTAAAATGCCACTTTTCGCGGAAACTCTTTTTGAACCCTGTTCTCTTATTAATTTATT